>CAZDYB010000022.1:0-2065 GCA_964509045.1 uncultured Akkermansia sp. | reverse complement strand
TACTCCGGCCCGCTCGAAGCGCCCGATGATGGACCCTGCACCGTCGCCTCGGACTCGGGCAGTTTCGGTCCGGAATGTTCCCTTTCCACCGCGGCCAGCCAGGCGCCCAACGGATGCGACGGCTTGCGGGCGCCATCGGAGGTCAACTCGGCCACCCACGATTCCAGGATGTCGGCGCCCAGACCCCGTTCGCGCGCCACCGCTGCGATCGGTCGCGCCTGACGCGGTTGCCCCACGCTCGGCGAATGGGTGAAGACAATGTCATCCACGTTGATGTGTCCCCACGTGCTGTCGTCGTCATCGATGATCTCCAGCGTGGCCGTCTTTCCGGCAAACTCGCGGACGTCCCAGATCGTGGGTTCGAGCCGTTCCCGATTCTGTCCGGAGGCTTCGCGAACCTCGCGACCTTCCACGCGGAGGACGATCCGGGCCTTCTTCGTCGGAATGCCACCACCCAGGAGGAACCGGACATGGGGGTGTGTGACCTGGAACGGCGATGACCGAAGCACACCCTTGGGTGCGTCTCCCTGGGTGAAGCTGTTCGCGAGTCGTCGGCCCTCGAATCCTTCCACGGCTTGCTGATGGGGATGCTTGCCGGCGGCAGGCTCGGTTCCGAACGCCGTTCCCTCCACCGTCCAACGGGCATACGTGCCGTCCTCGAAATCCTCGAACACGAGGTCGGGAAGCGCGTTGGTTTCCGTGTCGCCGGCCCTGGCCGGGCCATGCAGGACCTCGCGTGCGGCGGACAGATACGCCGCGATTCCTGGCCCACCGGCGCTGCGCACCCGCTTCAACGCCCCGCGCAGCACTTCGCTTTCACGGGCATGCCGGCGACGCAATTCCTCGACCCGCGGTTCGAGACTGCCATCCGGGTCCAGGCTCGCGATCTCCTGACGCGATCCTCGGAGATACGCGGTCAGGCCGTAATAGTCCCGGGTCGAAATGGCATCGAACTTGTGGTCGTGACAACGCGCGCAGGCAACGGTCAGTCCCAGGAAGGTCTTCGAGAACACGTCGACCTGGTTGTCGATGCGATCCGCTTCGTCCAGGGCGGGATCCACCGGAGCATGGGTGGCCTGGTGCAGGTACCACCAACCGGTCCCGATGACCGACTCGTTGAAGCCTGCCGTCGGATGTCGCCGGGGCGTCCCAAGCAGATCGCCCGCGATGTGTTCCCTCACGAACTGGTCGTAGGGAACATCCGCATTGAAGGCCCGGATCAGGTAATCGCGATACCGCCAGGCGTGCGGGATGTCGAAGTCCTGTTCATGCCCATAGGTTTCGGCGAAGCGAACGAGGTCCATCCAGTGGCGCGCCCAGCGTTCACCGTAATGCGGCGATGCCAGCAAACCGTCCAACACCCGCGCGCGCCCGGCCTGTGAGGTGTCTTCCAGGAACACCCGGAGTTCCTCCGGGGACGGCGGCAAACCGGTGATCACGAAATGGACGCGACGCAGCCAGGTCGTCGGACTGGCCGGCAGCGCGGGTCGGATGCCGCTGGCCTCCAACCCGGCCAGGATGAAGCGGTCGATCGCCTGATCCGACCATCCAGCATCCTTCACCGCCGGAACCGTTGACTCCTTCAACGGTTGAAAACTCCACCATTCCCGCCGTGCCTGGAACACGCGCTCCCAATCCGCTGCCCCGGACGACTCCGTCGCCGGCGGATGGTCCCGCGGATCGGGCGCCCCGTCGTTCACCCACTGGACGAACGACGCGATCGCCGAGTCGGAAAGCTTCGGCCGATCCTTCGGCATCCTGTGATCGGCGTGTTCGTGGCGGATCGACTGGATCAGCAGACTCTGGTCGGCATTGCCCGGCACGATCGCCGGCCCGGAATCACCGCCCTTCCGCAATGCACTGCGCGAATCCAGGCGGAGCCCGCCCTTCTGCTTTGCCGCTCCGTGACACTCATGGCAATCGTTGGCCAGGAACGGACGGATGCGCTTCTCGAAAAAGTCCACCTGCGACGGCGTGAGCGGTTCGGCCGCACGGACTGCCAAGCATTGACCTCCCAACGCACCAAGAACCACCCACGTCCAGACCAGGATGACGGCCCGTCCAA
>CAZDYB010000021.1:0-18144 GCA_964509045.1 uncultured Akkermansia sp. | reverse complement strand
TGCGTCCGAATGGGTCCCTACCCCGGAGGGGTTTGAGAACCCTCTGCAACCCCTCAGGGGTAGATATACACTTCTCAATTATTCCCGGGGTAACGCTTCGCGACCCCGGGCTACCGGCTCCCAACCCTTCGGGTTGAAAACCCCTGCAGCCACAAAGTTAGAGTCACCACCAGACGGTCAGGGCGCATCAAGGTGGAATTTACCCGTTTGATGGGATTTTTTTCCCATCGTGATTCTCCTTGTGGCCTGGATTCAACTGGTGACCGTCAATGGCTTTCGCACTTCGGGGACACCGTTCTATTTCAAACTCTGGACAATGATATAGAACCGGTTGTCGCCCTCCGCTCCCGGCAACTGCACTTCAAATCCCCCATTCGGCAACCGGATCGGTCCCACCGGCGCCGGGACAAATCCGATCCCCAATTCATCCGCCTGGAACAGGCTGAAGTTGAACCGCCCCGCATACTGGGCCGGATAACTCCAGCCCAGCTTGTGTCCACCGCCCTGCCCCTGAAGCACGATGTCCATCACCGGCGGACCCAGGTCCACATACGCCAGGGCCTTGTAGATCGAATCCGCCGCATCGGTTCCATCCAGCCATTCCTGGAGGTTCGAGATCCCGTCGTCATCCAGATCGCCGTACGGATCGCCGTCGCCCCCCAGGAAAACACATTCCCAGGCATCCGGCATCAGGTCGCCATCGGCATCCGCCAATTCCACCGCCGGCACCGAGATCAGTTCCGCGCTCAACACTTCCAGATCATCCCCGGCACACGATTCCTCCAGATCCGAAAAGGCACGCACCCGGACCAGTGAACCCGGCACCAGATCGAACGTCGCAGGAAACTTGAACGGCACCCCGGGAGCCGTGAAGAGGTTGCGGATCGTGCCGCCGGGAACCGTGACCAGCGAACGGCACTCGCCATCAAACGTGGAGGGCGTCACGGCCAGATCATGGATCACCACCGGTCGCGGCTTGAGCTCGTTCAGGATCACGTCGATCTCCGTCTTCACCGTCGTCAGTTGCCCGGGAGTCAGGACCGTGGCCGCGACATAGTTCGAGTGGAGTTGACCGGTGACCACGAAATCACGGAGCACTTCGACCGGCAGCGGATACTGGCCCGGGGCGATGTTGTTGCTGCGTGCACTGATGGAATAGATCTCCCGCGCAAACTGCCCCAATGAAGAGTTCGTCACCGCCGTCCGGAGCGCCCGATGCAGGCTCACCAGGTTCCATGCGGGAAGACCGCCCGGGCCGAACTGCCGCAGGCTTTCCACGTCCGTGGCCGTCAACGCGGTGCGCAGCACGTCGCCCGACCGATGCGGGAACAGGGTGATCGGGTTGGTCTCCGCCAATCCCGGCAAGCCACGCGCCAGGAAGATCTGCTGCAACTTCCGCTCCAACATCACCGCCATCATCGTGTCGATGTGCGTCAACCGGGTCTGATAGCTGGGCGTCGGCAACGAACCCACCGACGCCTTCGCCTGGGCAATCCAGGCATCCGCCTGGGCAATCAGGTCGCCAGGCCCCGGCACAAACCCGAAGGGCGCCGTCTCCACCCGTGGCACCGGAAACAATCCCAGCAATTCACGACCAACCCCGGGCGAAGGCACCGCACCCGTCACCTCGAAATGCGGATCGGTGGCGAGTGACAACAACCCGAGCTCGGTGTTGGCTGGCGCACCCAGAAACACCACCGCTGGATTCACCGCCGGATCCGCCGTGTTCATCGTGACCCGACGCGCCAGCAGGCTCCCCGTCAGATCCTGCAAGGACATCCCCTGACCCAGTCTCGGTGAAATCTCCGGTCCCCCAGCCAGGTAGACCGCCTTGGGCGACACCACGAGGTTGAAGCTCACCCACTCCTCCAACTTCACCGCCGGCACACTGTTCGTGCTGCGCGGGTCCGTTCCCGCAAACAACTCGTTCTTGTCCGTGAACCCGTCCCCGTCCGAATCGTTGCCTCCATTCGGATTCAACCCCTTCCCGATCTCCACAAAGTCCGGGACTCCGTCGCCATCCGAGTCCTGCTGATGCGCCAGGCCCGGGAAGGTATAGGTGGCCCGCCGGATCCTCGACCGGGTCGAGGCACCCACCCGTGCATGGTATTCGATCGTGGTGGTGTGGAAGACCCCGAGGGCAACCGGTCCGGGAGAAGTGCTCCAGGGCTTGTCCGAGGCATCACGGTACACCACGAAGGCACCCGGACCCGGCGTCAGGACGACCTCCAAGGCCTGGGACTGCGGTCCGGGCGGGGGTTGGATCGAGACTTCCCCTCCTTCATCACCGATCGCTGGCAGGAAGGTCGTCACGGATATCGAATCGCGGAATTGATTCACCATGGCATGGGCGGCACCCGCCGGCTTGGCCCCCAGATTCCGGACCACCGCATTGCCCAACCCTTGGGTTGGCGTACCCCGACGTTCCGCCGAAACCACCACGTTTGCCCCGGACAGATCCGGCTTGGAGGCCCAGTCCGCCGCATTCAACGACCGCAACAGCCTCGGGTTGGGTGAAACAAACGGTTCCTCCGCAAACAGGAACACGTTGGCTGGCGTGCCCAACGGGTTCGGATCCGGCAATGCCCCCGTCGCCTTCTGGACATAGTTGGCGCCGCTCTGCCCGTACTGCATGAACCGGGTCGAAGGTTGTCCGGGCGCGCCACCCAGCAGATGCACATCACCATTGCCCAAGGCCAATGCCCCGTTGATCACCTGCCCCGCCGGCACCGGCAGCGTCGCCGACAACACCGGAGCCGAACTGCCATCAAAGGTATAGATCGCCGCCTCCGTCCCTTCCCGGAACAGGCACAGCAACCGATGGGTCGGCGACGATTCCAGGACCACGACCTGGGAAAGCGGTCGGCCCATGTTGTAGGTCGTGGCCGCCGCAAAACTGAAGGTCCCGGGAACCGGTTCGGTCACCGGCCGACTGATGAGATTGGAAGTTCCCGGGGTATGGGACAGGAAATGATGAAGCGGCCCTGCCGTGAACCGGCCATGGACATACCGGGATCCCATCCCGGTCGCCGCCGTCACCACCACAGGCGAACCACTCAACAGGCTCGATACCTGCAACCGATACTCGTTTCCCATCCGCTCCAGCGAACCCAGCCGAGGCGCACCACCGTCCACGACCCGGACCACCTGCAATCCACTCCATGCCGCCCCCAGTGCCGTGTCCGAAATCGTGCTCGCCGACGCCCCGTTCCATCGGACCAATCCCCGGCGGAACATCGACGGTGGATCGTTCCACACCGACACGGTGGCCAGATCAGCATGCGCCGTGTTGCCGCCGCCCCCGATGTCGATCGCACAGGCCTCGGCCGGCCCAATCCCCGGCGGATACACGGCCACCGGAGTGACCACCGAATCCGCCGTGGGCGCTTCCAACAGGTTCACCCGGTTGGCCGACGGCGACGTCAGGACCAGGGTATCCCGTCCCAGGTTCAACAGACGCCCCGCCGATGCGGCGGTGACATCCTGGATGCCCCCGGCGCGGGCTGGAGCGTAGCTATGGATGCCCGGAGCCAGCTGATAGCCCACGCGGAATGCGCCGGTCTCGCGATCCACGATCACCACGTCCTGACGGCCATCACCGTCCAGGTCGGCATCGAGATAGAGCTCGTGCCTGGATTCGTGGGTGAAGGCGGAGACGGAGCCCCCCGCAAGGGCGAGGGCGAACAGGGACAGGATCGGATGCAGCTTCATGGCGTGACCTCCACCAACGTGGTCGGGATGACCTTGTCCACCTCACCCAGATCGGTGAAACGGACCAGCAGATAGGCGTAATTGGCACCAACAATGACCGGCGTGGTGTCCAGCAGGACCAGGTTCCTCTCGGCCGTCTGATTGCCGCCCGGGATGAATCCCAGCGATGTCAGTGTCACAAACGGATCCTCGATCCGCGTGAACACACCCAGGTTGGGCACATTGGTGGTCACGGTCGCGATCCGGTTCATATAGGGCGACACCTGGACCAGATCTCCCGAGACCTGCGGCAGGTCCGCACTCGGAACCTGAAACCGGTAGAGGACCACCGGAAACAGCGAATCCCCCAGTGAATTGGTATACAGGAAACTCTCAGGCCGAACCGATCCCTCCAGCATCGAGAAATCTCCCGTCTCCACCTTGAAGTCACGCGCTTCATCGCGCCGCACATCCCCGATCTTCACAGCCAGGCCGTTGAATCCCCCGAAGTTCAACCGGACCGGAACGATCTCCGGATGGAACAGACCAACCGACGGAAGCGCCCGTTGCGGCCAAGGAACCTTGGGACCGATCTCCTCGGGTGGTGCCTGCCATCGGAAGTTCTCCATGTTCGAGGTCTTCCCGGACGTCCCACCCTTCGCGATGGCCGTCACCTGGACATAATACCGTTTGCCCGTCGCCACCGGGACCAACACCGAAAACGCCGCTCCCTCACCGAAGTTCGGACCCACCATCGGGGTCAGGTACTCGCCGAAATCCAGAAGCTTCCATTGGGCCACCGGATCGTTCGGATTCGACGGTTCCAGGATGGGCACCACCACCTGGTTCGCCGACAGCACCGCGCCCAGGTTGGCCGGGGCCGACTCGCCCATCACCGCCACCCTTACCTTGAACCGCTCGATCCCCGCCGGCGGACAGAACCAACGGATGATCATCCGTGGCGCCGCATCCGTCCCCACCGGTTCCAGGACCGAGAGCATCGGCTTGGCGGTCGGCTGATCCGCCACGATGCACTCACCCAACTGCGTCATCGGGCTGCCGTTGCCATGCTCGTCAAACAACTGACCGAAATAACACAGCACCGATGCATTCGCTGGCATGTCCTCGTCCGGTACCAGGATCGCGAGGTTGGTGACCGAATGATGGTTGGCCTGTCCCTGCTTGATCAACGAAAGCGGGCCATAATCCACCCGACGGTAAAGCCGGTACTCCCGGGTCGTCGGGGTCAGCGGAATCTGAACGATCACGCCTTCCTCGGGAGGCGTGTTGGTCGCGCCCGGCGGCTTGGGCGGCTGCGGGCGATGCACCGTGCAACCCCGCTTGTCCCCACCGGCAACTCCCCCTGCAACTCCCGCCGGCACCCGCGTACATCGCGACAACGACTCGAAATCCACATGTCGCAGCACCAATCGACCCGGCACCCCCCCAACCCGGACACTCACCTGAGGCGAGACCTCACCCTGCGCATCCCCAACCCTCGCGTACGCCGTGAAGGTCGAGTTTTCGGTGAAAAGCCTCCGCGGATAACTCACCCGCCGCACCGCGGTCTCCGAGCCCACTGCAAACGGGGTCCGTCCCACATAGTTCGAACTCACCCCGCCGTTGAAGGACATCCAGAAATCCACCCAGGCAATCCCGTCGTCCCCACGACGACACTCCAGATCGAAATAGGCCAGGTCCGGATCCGCAGACTCGTCCAGTGACCGATCCGAAGCCTTGCCCGGCTGGATCACCGGCTGACAACAGAGGATGAGTGGCCCGCCACCCACCGGGGCATCCGGTCCCACCCGATCCCGCAACACGCCAAACGCCGGGGCTGAATTGGCCGAGTAATTTCCACCACAGCTCGACAGATCAATGGCACGCACCGTGTACCAGAACGTCTTGTTCGCATCCGTCACCGGATCGGGCGCTCCCGCACCGGAATCAATGAACATATAGGTCTGTTGCCCCGGCACATGCGGGATCAACGCACTCACCCGGTTCAACGTCGGAAGATTCGCATTGCGCGAAATCTCCGTGGGCGAAGTCCACCGATAGACATAATACCCGCTGATTCCCGTGTCGTCGCTCGAAGGCGGCACCGGCTTCCAACTCACCTTCAACCGCTGGACACTGTTGCCTCCCTCGAAGGCGTAGTGATTCTCAACCAAAGGCATCCGCGGTCCATCCGGCGGCATCCGGTCACACAGGGTCACCAACGCCCCCCGCGATACCTGTCCATCCCGGCCCAGGATGTCCCGGGCAGTCACAAAATAGACGAAGGCCTGGCCATCCTGGAAAGCGTACTGTCCACCCGACAGGCCGCCGTCATCCGCAACAAACGCCAGCTTGTTGGTCGGGTTATAGGCCGAATTCGGATTCACCGCCGGACTGTCATCCAGATTCCGCCCCACCAGTACCGGCAACTGGTTCACCCTTCCGATCGCTGGATTGGTCCGAACCTGCTCCAGGAACGCGGTCCGCGCAGGGCTAGGCACCAGAAACAACCCCGGACTCGCATCCGCCACGAACTTCGGCACCCGGTAAACATTGAAGCCATGAGCCAGCAACGACAACCGCCGCAACTCAGGCGAGGTGGGCCACCGCAGCTTGACGTTGAGGTGTCCCTGGCCGGAGACATCCTGAACCTCAAACGGCTGTCCCGGTGCCGGCAGCACCACGGGATTCCCCGCCTCCACCGTCACCCGGCCCAACACCCCACGATCCGCATTGGATCCCAGATCAAAGTCACGGACCTCAAGGGTGTGGACTCCAGCAGGAATCTGCTCGGCATGGGCAAATCCAAGGCACAGGGCCACCGCCGGATGCAACCGCGCCAGGTGCATCAACCGCTGGTAATGGGTCGGCTTGTCCACTGATCCCCGGATCACCACGCTCAACCGCTCCGCCAGGGTCAGGTTCCCACCCGGGATCAATGCCGAGAACAGGTTGGTCACCCGTCCGTTCAGCACGACCAGATCGTCGCCCAGGTTCGATGCCCGCTGAAGCAACCCCGAGATCGCCAGTGGATCGGTCTGCAGGGTCAGGATCGCCCGACGTTCATAGGCACCCGCCGATGCCGCCGCCCCGGGCTTCACATACACAGCGAGCTTCCTCCGGGCCAGCAACTCGGGATCCGTCGGCTGCAACACCACATAGGCCCAGTTCCGGTTCGTCGCATCCCGGGTGACGGTTCCCAGGGTGAAAACCGTGTCCTCAAGGACCTGGTCCTGGGCCCGGACAACCCCCAGGGAGGAGATCATCAGCCACAGCACCGCGATCCACCGGGTCATCTGGTTCTTGGAGAGGTTCATCGGATCAATTCAGGTTCAGGTCCACGGGTGCGGCGTTAGAAGGAGACATCCCATTTGCCATTCTTGTAGGTGACGTCGACCCCGACATCGATGCAGACACAGAACGGGCACGGACCTGCGCACCCTTCCAATGTCCCGCCGCCCTTCAATGAAAGCCCGTCCGCATTCTTCACCCCGACCAACTTCAGCTTGCCCTCCACCGAGGCGATGCACAGGGCGGATCCATAGCAGCCGAGCAACATCTTCCCGACAAAGGTCGGTCCTTCCACAAAGTATCCGGCCCCCAGGCCCACCCCCGCCGAAATCTCAAACATGCAGCTGGCCGGAATCCCCAGCAGCGCCTCCGATATCGGGATCCACACCTCTGCATAGGCATATACCCCCGTGAAGGGCGGCTTTCCTATGACCGACTTGACGTCCAGATCCCAGAAGAACGGATCGAGGGTACACGTGCGCCCGAAATAGATTCCACCCTTGGCCTTGTACCCACTGAACTTCAGGGCACAGGCCCCGCTGAAGTAGGCTTCCTCGGATCCAAACGCCATCTGCGCCCCCAGATAGGTGATCTTGAACGTCGCAAACTTGAGTTCACCGTCGAGTTCAATCCCCGCCCCCACGCCCATGATCGAGAACGAGGGCTCCGTCCGGAACGTGAACTTCGCCTCCACCGACGCCGTCAGGTCCGTCGAAATGAAGCTCAGGTCGACATCCTTGGCCCCAATCCTCACCTCCGTGGCCTTCTCACCCGGTGCAATGCACCCGTTCTCCTCACTCTCCGAATCCAACTCACGGATCAACAGATAGGCGTTGAACTCCATCTCCGTGGGAACCTTGAACTGCGCATAGATGTCCAACCGCAGTTCCTTCAATGAGTCGCCCACGATGTGGGCATACCCGTTGATCCGACCGGCTCCCATGGTGTCGGAAACCGGACCCAGCAGGCCATTGATCGAGTTGTCGATCTCCGACAACGCAGACGAGAGCGTGTCCCGAATGATGACGTTGACCTGCTGGAACACCGAATCCACTGCCTCGGTCACCGCCGATTCCAGGTCATAGAGACGCTGCTTGAGGATCGTGGTGATGGACGACGGTATAGCGGACCCTCCAAGGCGGTCGGCAATCCGTTGGCGCAGGAATCCCTTGAAGGCCGCGGCGTTGGCCGGGGTGAAGGGGTTGTCGAGCCCCTGCTTGAACTGCCCGATATAACCCTCCACGTCCTGGCAGGCCTTGGTCATCGCCAACAACACCTCGTTGTTGCCCACCATCTGGTTCAACTTCGCCTTCAATTCCTCCACGAACTCCTGCCCGTTCGCCAGCTTCCCGCGCAAGGTCGTGAACACACCCCGCACGGTCGCGATCACCCCGCCGATCTCGTCCAGGGTGGGATCCGCCTTCTGCAGGAACTCATTCAGCTTCGGATCAATCGCACCCCCGGCTATATCGGCCGCCATCCCCGCCAATGACTGGGCTATTGGCGAATCCGTCGCCTGCGCCACCAGGGTCTGGACCAGCTTCTTCAACAACTGGGTGACGAAGGTGCGGTTCCCGTTGCCCGACTCGGTCAGCAGGCCCTCGATCTCCAGCAAGGCATCCTCCGCGTCCTGCAACCGCGAATCCACCTGCGCGATCAATCCGTTGTCCTGATCCGTCAGGTTCCCCAACAACCCCGTCTCCAACACCTGCCGGAAGCTGGTCGGCGCTCCGCCCACCACACCGCAATACTGTCGGATGATGGCCTGCACCTCGTTCAACGGGACGGTGAACTGTTTCTGCACCGGATCATACTTGGCCGACAACGCATTGAAGAGCGCGTTGATGGGCTGCTCCAGGATCTCGTCCAGCACCGGGTCCAGCACCCTCTGGATCCCCTGCTCCAACAGCGAGTTCAATGCATCGAATCCCTTGTCGATCACCTGGGCCTGCACCACACCCGTGAACGCATCCTGCAAACCTCCCAACTGGTCGAAGGCCAGGTTCGCCAGGTTGATCTGAGGCATTCCCTCGTACTGGATCCCAAAGGCCAGTTCCGCGTGTTCCGCACTCAGGTACTTGGCTTCATACTCCGCCGAGATCACCAGCAGGTCCGTCTTCACCGCCTCGTAACCCCGGAATGCCCGGCCCGATGCCGACCAGGTCAACGGCGCATCCAGTTGGACCAGATCCAGCCAGTTGCGCATCGCCCGCACATGATACTTGTCCCCCAGCGATTCCTTCCCCTCCTCATACTCGACGTTGTTCACGTCGTTCGGGAAACCCTTGTTGTCCGTGTCGAAAGTCTTGTCGTTGAAGAAATCCTTGCCCCCGGCTGCGAATCCCTTGTCGGGCCATCCGCCCATCATGTGGATCGGGGCGTTGGTCTGCTCCCGGTTCGCGCTGGTGTGGACATGAACCCGCAGATCCTCGAAGAACGGCACATCCAGCTTCGCCGCAAAATTCAGGAACCCAACCCCGCGCGGGTTCTGGTTCCGATTGTCCCAGTTGCTGAGATAGGCATCCGTCACCGGTGTCACCCCATACTTCTCCTGCTTGGGCCCGCGCAGCTTGAACTGCCCCGGCATCTTGAGACGCGAGTCAAAGGGCGGATCCAATGGCCCGTTGGCCGCCTGGCAATCCGCCAGGGTCACCAGATTGCCGCTCGGATGAAATCCCAGCACGCCGTGCAGGGTCCCTTCCACATGGACTGCAAAGGCGTCCACCCCGAGGGTGAGCACTCCCTTCCCGGGATCACAGGAGTCCGTCGCCTTGCGGTCAAACAGGATGGATCGGGTAAGGAAATCAGCCTGCCAGTATTCCAGCACCTTCACCAGGTCACCTTCGCCCGCCGGCACCTTGGCAACGTCCAGGGCACCCAGGCAGGTGAAACGGAGTTCCTCGAAGTTCTGCTCGAAATTGGAGGGCCCAGGCACCTTGACATGGCCCTGGGTCCGGGAATCCACATTCAACGTGTCCAGGAAGGCCAGGCCGAAGTTGCTGAAGTTGACCGGGTACCCATACAGCACGAAGGACTCGGGGAACTGGCCAAACACCGCCTCATGGATCCCGTTCACCCCGCCCGGACGCACATAGTATTTGGAACGTCCCGTCAACGGATAAGACCCGGTCGGTTTGCCTGCCAGGACGCTCTCAGCCTTCTGACCTCCATCGGAGGTCACCCGGAAATTCATCCCCGCGTAATCGGCAAATCCGACCGCATATGACCCGGACTTGGGACGCTCCACACGGGTCAACACACTGTTCGAGACCGTGAATCCGCTGAAGAGGATGGTGCCCGGCTTCTGGAAGATGACGGTATTGGTGGCGCGGTCTCCCCGGAGGTAATGTCCGGCCATCAGATAGGCCCCCTCACTGAAGGGGTCGGTCTGATGCGCATACTTCTGGATGGCCGGATGGGAAATCCATCCCCAGGAAAGCCTCTTGGCTGCATTCAACTGCCCGTTGCCATGCAATCCGCCGTCCGGTGTGAACCGCAGTTCACCGTCCACCGGGTTCATCAACATCGTGTCCACTCCCGCCTCAACCCCGCAATCCGCCTCCTGACAGTCCCGTGAGTAGGCGCTCAGAACCTGCGCACCCGGCAATACGCTCTGCGTCGGATCCACCTCATCCTTCACCACCAACTGCTCCCCACCCGCTGCCCAGGTCATCGCCGTCGCCAGCGGGAAATGAGCCTGGAATCCGCCATTCTTGAAACTGAAACGCGCCGTCATCAATGCCGCACCGTTGGGACCCGCCTCCACCACCACCGTCGGACTCGTGACCTTGTCCACGAACTGGTAGTAGCGCTCGTTCGACAGCTTCACCTTGCCGGTGGTGGCAGGCGATGCCGCCAGGCGCTCGTACTCATGCCGTCGCACATACTCGACATCCCCCGTCGACTCCCACTCGAACCGCCCCTGGCTCATCACCCACTTGACCGCGGTGAACTTCATCCACAGCGGCTTGGTTTCCTCCACACCCCACAAACCTCCTGCAAAGCTCGCCGTCGGGTCGTTGATCGGTCGCAACCCGCCATCCAACTGCACACCACCGAACAGATAGAGCCCCAGCAAACGCTTGCCCAGGGTGTCAAAGGCATAGCCGAATCCTGCGGGCAGGAACGTCAGGATGTTGGCCTTCGCTCCGGTCGTATCCAGGGTCACCGGTCCACGCCGGAACCGGATGTTCTCCAATTCATCCTCATCCGGATTCGGAGCCGTCAACACCACCGAACCCGCACTCAGCATCGCTGTCCCATTGGAACTGACCCGCACACTCAACGCCGTCCCATCCCCATAGGTATGGGTCGGGAACCCCTGCACCGCTCCACTCTGGTTGTTGACGGCCAGGCTCGTCGGCATCGTGCCGCCGGAGATCACCCCCTGCACCGGATCATTCCCGATGCTGGTGTAGCGGGTCTGGATGGCCCCGAAATCGAGACGCCCGTTCAGATGGAGCAGACGCCTGGGCGCCACCTCGACCTCATTGCCAGCCATCGTGGCCAGACCACCCGTCGGGAAGTGCCCGATCCGCACCTTCAACCGGTAGGTCTTGTTGATCGGATCCAGTTGGATCGTCGGTGAGAAGGAAAGCGTGGCATTCAGGTTCGCCACCGTCGGCGTGGTCGGTGTGCCGCTCGCATAGGTCGCCACCCCCCGCGTCACCGGAATCCGGCTTTGCACCAACGGAATCACCGCCTCCGTCGCCGCATCCGTCAGCTCCAGATCGAAATAGAACACAATGTCATTCGTCTGCCGCGACAGGTTCCATCGATCCCATCGGCGGGCTTGAAAGGCCGCCTGGACCTGAAGATTGCTCCGGGCCCCGCCCTCCGTCAGGAGATACGGGCGGGTCCAGGTCACCGTGTTCAGCAAGGGAATCACATTGACGTCGGCATCCGATGCCGTGGTGCTGGGGAAGTGATAGAACGTGGCGGGTGCCGTGGTCAGCGAATCGCCCGTCGCCGTCGGCCGCCCGATGCTCCCGCTGACCGTCCTCAGGAGCCTCAGTTCCACCCGGTACTGTTGATAGGGATCCAGCCGGTTGACGGGCGCCAACTGCACCGTCCGGGTCACCGGCGGAAACAGGATGGCCAACGTCCGGTTGATGGTCACTTCCGTGGTCACCACCGTCGTGGTTCCCAGTCCATCCCTCAGGGATTGCGCCACCCCGGCTTCATCCAGCAACCGATACTGATAGATATAATCGAAGATATAATTCGTCGTCGCGTTGGATCGGGTATAGGTGACCACCGACTGCACATCGATGGTGTCCCGGGTATGGCCGGCACCCCCGAACACGGCGTCCGATGCGATCACATAACCGGTGAGATTGGTGATGGTCAGGCTGTTGATGGTCTCCAGCACCTCGCCGCGCAGCCTCATGCAGGCGACAACGATCAGGAGGAGCCATCCCGCCACGTGGCGGGTCCAGGGGGTCAGGCGGGTAAGCATGGCCGGGATCAGGGAGCCCTCCGGGGTTCTCCTGTCCATCCGAAGGATCCAGGGGCGGATCCAACCGACATGGACCATGCTATGAGGTGGAAGGCTTCTGAACGCCTTCCTTTAAACCGTTTTGTATCCCGATTGGCAAGAGGGTGGATCTACTTCTTTGGGGGCAGGAGCCACCGCATCGACCTCCGACTAATGGAGGATTGCCAGATCATGCGATTCCCGGATCAGTGCGGCATCCAGATCAAGAAACCAATCCAGGCGCCGGTCCGTTTCCTCCTCGTCCAGTTGGCGGGCCATCAGGAGATACGTGGCGTAATGGTTGCCCTCGGATTCAACCAGACCCGCGTAGAACGCCGAGAGTTCGTCATCCACCCCGCTCAGGGCCCGTCCAAGCAATTGGAACTTCTCGCAGCTCCGCCCTTCGATCAGCGCACAGCACAACAGGTGATCAATGACCTGCTCGTGATTGTTGCCGACCCGGACCGCCGCCATCAGCCCACTGATCCACGGGCTGCGCACCGGTTGGCCGAAGGGGATCCCGCGACGCTCCAGGAGTCCCAGGACCAGCTCGAAGTGCTGCAACTCTTCCAGGGCTATGGCATTGAGCTCCCGTACCCGTCCATACAACGCGCGATATCGCTCCAACGTGATCGCCGTGGTGGCCGCCTTCCTTTCCAGATGGGCGTGATCCACCAGCACCCCGGGCAACCGCGCCTGGACCTTTCCAATCCACTCCACCGGGATCCGTTCCCGAAACATCAGCATTCATGGAGCCTGCCAGCGGACGCCCCCCGCTTCCAGCCGGAGGACCGCTCCGCTAGGTTCAGCTCATGAGCACTTCGGAGTGGATGGCCGTGGTTGTCGCGTTGCTGGTGATGCTCGTGGGATTGCTCGGGTGCGTCCTACCAGGCTTGCCGGGAACACCGCTAATCTTTGCCGCCGCATTGATCCATCGTCTGGTGATCGGCACGGCAGGCCCCGCATGGTGGGTGGTGGTCGTCCTCGGGGTCCTCACCCTGCTTTCCCTGGGAATCGATTTTGCAGCCAGTTCGGTCGGCGCCAAACAACTGGGCGCCACCTGGCGCGGTGCCGTCGGTGCCGCTCTGGGCGCCTTGTTCGGCCTCTTGTGGATGCCCTTCGGATTGGTTCTGGGCCCGTTCATCGGAGCCGTCCTACTGGAAATGACTGCAGGACGGGAATGGCGCCAGGCCGGCAAGGCCGGAGCCGGGGCCGTCCTGGGCCTGCTCGCCGGGACCATCGGCAAGGTCGCCTGCTCCATTGCCATGATCGGACTCTACCTGGTCCACATGCTGTTGCGCTGAACCTCACCACCCCCGGGGCGGACGGATGGGTACGACCCGACGAATCGGACGCCGCATCCCATCCTTGTCCGGCTCCTCCTCCTTGAACGCGGACCGGAACAGCCAGTGACGGGTGATGACCTGGTTGACGTTGGAGACCAGCTGGCTGGAGTTCGCGGTGATGTTGGTATCGCGCCCCAGCAGGATGTTGAGGCTCCCCAGGGTGACGTTGACGTTCGAGGTGAGGTTGGGGATGGCGACATTGATGTTGCTCGCCAGCTGTCGCGTGGTGTCGAGGGTGGTGTCGAGGGTGTTGGTGAGCATCGGCCACGTGTCCCGCAATTGCGCCGTCAGGTCGCGGGTGTTGAGCAACACGGCGTCCAGATTGTTCGTGAGCCCCGGCACCGTCAGCCGCGCGGTCTCCAACAGGTCTCCCACCTGGTTGGTGAGCCCCGGCAACGCCCGTCGCAAGGTCTCCAGACTCGCGTGCAACTCCTCCAACATCGCCGGCAATGCCTCGTCCACCGTCCCCGCCATGTGGTCCAATCGGGCCATCACCCGCTCCGCCTGGACCATCAGCGTCTCGTCCTGCTCCATCTGCAGGTAATAACCTTTGGTGTTCTTCACCGGCTCATACCGCAGGTGCTTGTTGGTCCGGTCCGGTCCGGGATCCGAAATGGCAAACTTGTCCAGCAACACCCCCGGCTGTCCGTTGGGAGCCTTGTCGAAGGTGACCACCCCGTTGGTGGTCCCCTGCGTCAGTTCAAGCACCGTTCCGCCCAGCAAGTCCACCGGCAACCCTCCCAGCTTCAACCGGGCATCACTGTTGATGTAGCCCGGGAATGGCGCCCGGACCTTGAAGGCGACAAATACGTTGAACTGGTTCGTCACGTAGTGATCCCACGACAGCCGATCCCACAGGTCGATCGCCGTCACCTGGGTCACTTCGCCCACCTTGAACCCCATCATGTTCACCGGCGTCCCCACCCGGACCCCGGAGGCATCCGGCAGGAATGTGTAGTAAGGCACCTCGGTTACGAACCATCCCCGCTCCTCCGCCGTGCGCTTCAGGTACGAGGCGAACGCCGCCACCATCAACAATCCGGTCACCGCCAGAAACATCCCCACAAACCACTCCACCCGCCCAAGGCGGGTCCTCAACTGCGGCGTCAGATCCTGAAGTCCCATGGCGTGTTCCCGTATTCCACTCACTCCTCGTCGTGAAGCAACCCCTGCATCGCGGGATCCTCACACCGCTCAAATGCTGTCCGATCCCCGATCGGGTGCCAATGCCCACCCTGCGTCACCGCAAATCGCATCCCCAAACCCAGCAGTGTCCTCGGTGAATCCGTCGCCAGGATCAGGGTCATCGGCCGGTTCTCCATCGACGGATGCCCCGTCAGCAACTGCCCCAGAAACCCACGCCACCATCGCGCGTGCGCCACGTCCAGGCCCGCCAGGGGATTGTCGATCAGCAATACCTCCGGCTTCAGCACCAACGCCCGCGCCAGGGCCACCCGATGCGCCCAGGCCCGTCCCAGACGCCCCGCCACCTGGTCCGCCAGATTCTCCAACTGCATCCCCTCCAGCCATTCCCAAACCTCCGGTGTCACTGACTCCAGGGTCTTGTTCCCGTGGTAACACAACGGCAAGGCTACGTTCTCAAACACCGTCTGTGAGGCGAACAGGCGACCGCGCCCGTCAAACACCAATCCCATCCGCCTCCGGATCCACGCCAACTCATCCCCCTCCATGCCGGTCACCGGCCTGCCGAACAACCGGACCTCCCCAACCGGATACGGATGCAACCCTGCCGCCGTCTCCAGCACCAACGTCTTCCCGGATCCCTCCAATCCCGTGACCACCCAACTCTCCCCCGCCATCACTTCCCAATCCACGCCCGACACCACCGGCTTCAGAGGTGATTCCGGATGCACCACGCTCACTCCCCGCATCTGGATGACTGGCTCCGGATTCACAGCAGCAGATACACCGGCAGAAACATCGCGTCGCACAACAGGCAGGCCACCACCGTGTGGGCCACCGTCCGGGTCGTCGCCCGTCCCACCTGCTCCAGACGCATCGGCTCAGCCAGTCCGTGGTAGCACATGATCAGCGACGCAATCATCCCAAAGGCCAGGGTCTTCAATCCCAGCAACGGAAAATCCACCCAGCTCATCGCACTCGAAATCACCCCACCGAACTCAGCCAGACTGAGGTTCATCCCCCGCAGGAATCCCATCAGGTATCCCGTCAGCAAGGCGAACAGGATCAGGTAAACCGTCAGGCAGATGATCGACACCGTGAAACCCACCACCCGCGGCACCACCAGGTAATGGATCGGATCCACCCCCAACGCCTCCAGGGCCTCCACCTCTCCCACTGCCCGAGATGTCCCCAGTTCCGTCACCACCGCCGTGCCCACACGCGCCAGTACCACCAGGGCCGCCGTCAGGGGCGCCAGTTCCCGGATCACCACCGTCACCAGCAACGGCCCCATCAATTGCACCTGCCCCACCTGCATCAGCAACAATACCGTCTGCCCCACGATCACCACCCCCATCGCCGCTCCCAGAAAACAGACGATCGGCAACACCTTCACCCCGGCCCGCAGGATCTGCTCCTGGATCAACGGCCGGATCACCCGCGACGCCATCCCATACTTGGTCGCCATGGTACCCAGTGTGATCAGCGTGAAGGCACCCATCCGGCGCTGCGTTGAAACCGCCCTCAACCCCCAGCGACCCGCCGGCCCCAACAGGCGCACCGGCCACCGCCACACGCGACTTCCCAAGCCCGTTCTCGGTGGGGACTGGACAGTCGCAGAGGTATCCACGCGGCCACCCTATCGGCACCCCCGCCCCGGTCAATCCACCGGATCAACTCCAACCTTCACGAAAGGTTGACCGGATCGATGTCGATCCCCATGTGGATGTCGTCCGGCAGGCGTAATCCCCTCTCCAACCCGGCCAACTCCGAGCTCAATCGACTCATCGCCCGACATCGCACCATGATCTGGTGACGAAAGAAGCTCTCCGCCTTCAGCAAGGGCGCCGGCGCCGGTCCGGCCAACACCAGGCCCGGCCACGCTCCCACACGCTCCTCCAACAGCTTCTTCACGTGGTCCGCACTCATCTTCACCTTGTCCTCATTGCGACCCTTCAAGGTGATCAGGGCGATCCGCGAATACGGCGGGTATTTCAACTGCTCCCGGAACTCGATCTCCGCTTCGTAAAACCCCTCGTAATCGTGGCGCCTCGCAAACTGGATCGCCGGATGGAATGGCGTGAAACTCTGGACGAACACCTCGCCTTCCACATCACCTCGACCCGCCCGGCCGCTCACCTGGGTCAGAAGTTGAAAGGTCCTTTCCCCGGCCCGGAAATCCGGCACGTGCAGACTCAGATCCGCATGCAGCACCCCCACCAGGGTCACATTCGGGAAATGCAGACCCTTCGCGATCATCTGCGTGCCCACCAGGATGTCCACCTTGCCCGTCCGAAACTCAGTGAGGATCCGCCGGTAATCTTCCTTCCTCTTCAGGGTATCCCGATCCATCCGTGCCACCCGCGCCTTCGGAAAGATCTTCGCGAGCGTCTCCTCCACGCGCTCAGTTCCCAATCCCGAGTACCGGATCCCCGCATGGCCGCACTCCGGTTTCGGACACTTGGAGGGCACCCCTTCCCAATGCCCGCAGACATGGCACAGGAGGCGACTGGCTTTCCGATGGTAGGTCAACGCCACACTGCAGTTCGGACAACCCGCCACGTATCCGCACTGCGGACACTGCAACGAGGTTGAGAACCCACGCCGATTCAGAAAAAGGATCGTCTGTTCCCGCTTCTCCAAGCGCTGCAGGATCGCCTCCCGCAGCGGCACCGAGAAAACCCCGGGCATACCCTTCTCAGATCGACGCGATTCCAACCGGAGATCCACCACCCGCACCACCGGCAACTTCTGGTCCGTCGCACGCGATGGCATCCCCAGCAGCGTGTACTTCCCCTTCATCGCGTTGTGATAGCTCTCCAGGGAAGGCGTCGCCGACCCCAACACCACCACCGCCTTCTCCCGATCCGCCCTCACCACCGCCACGTCCCGGGCATGGTACCGGGGTGACTCCTCCTGCTTGTACGAGCTCTCGTGCTCCTCATCGACCACGATCAACCCAAGATTCTCCACCGGGGCAAACACCGCGGACCGCGCACCGATCACGATCCGCGCGCGACCCTGACGGATCTTGTGCCATTCGTCGTGGCGTTCTCCGGCCGACAGATGCGAATGCAGCACCGCCACCAGCGTGGCCTGGGGTCCGGACGTGAACCGGGCCTTGAAACGCTCCACCGTCTGAGGGGTCAGCGAAATCTCCGGCACCAGCACGATCGCCCCCAGACCCGCCTCCAATGC
>CAZDYB010000020.1:0-18278 GCA_964509045.1 uncultured Akkermansia sp. | reverse complement strand
GGTCTGGGCCCCACCTCGCAGGTGCGCGGGCAGTTCACTTCCAGTGCCTGTTCATCTGTGTCATCCGTGTCATCGGCGGCTTCAACTTCCTTTTCCAGGTTCAATCGATGTGCGGTTCGTTGTCCCGATTCCATTGGCGGGAGACTTCCCGACGTCGCCCGGCATCCCGGTGGAGTTGACCGATGAACTCAATCCGCTTCCGAGCCTCCACATGACCGTCGCAGAATACGAGGGATGCCCGGCCCCCATGCAGTTCCAACGGCCATTGCCGCTCTTCATACATCCCGATGAAACCGCTCCAGTCCCGGTCTCCCCGCTTCTTGATGTCCCAGTTGCTGTCGCCAAAGGAGATCATCGCCGACGGATTGCGCACCGCCGATTCCTTCGTTTCGCCCCAGACGGGATCCCCGAGGTACACGCCGAGCCCGGTGTTCGGATTCTTCCCGGCAAAGGCGCCCCAGACATTGTAGCCATAGCTCATGAAGAACGTCCCGCCGGGTCGAAGCCGGACTTCATCCTGCAGGTATCCCAGCCGGGCCGGTTGGCCACTCCCAAACCTGGGAATCCACTGCGACTGAACCGGCGCCGAGGGACAATGGAACACCGCCGTGTTCTGCCCCCCGTACATCGTCTTCCTCAACAGCGCCGGCCAGATCCAGACCGAGCCATCCGCTCCGTCGATCCCCACCGGATACACCCCGTTGTCCATGATGTAGGTCGCCGTCGCCAGACCGAGCTGTCGCAGGTTGTTCATGCACTTGGTGCCCACCGCCCGCGACTTGGCCTTGCTCAATGCCGGCAGGAGCATCCCCGCCAGGATCGCGATGATCGCGATCACCACCAGCAACTCGATCAGGGTGAAACCGCGCCCAATCCGGAACCGCGCGGAGCCCATCCACCCCGGTGTCGCTGGAAACCTCATGGTCCTTGCATCCTCCACATCAGGCCCGCAGGTCAAGCCGGGCCTCCACTCCATCGCCAGATCCCAACAAGGACCAAGGCTTTGCTGACACCCAGGGACAACCACCGCGGACTCCCACGGCCGGAATGCACCGCGTCGACGCGGACGCATCCTTCCCTCACCCCCGGACGCCGTCGTAGACTGCCGGACAGTGATCGAGTCCGACTACGAATTGGTCCAGGTGGCCAGCGGGGCCTGGTCCGTCCGCTCCATGCGCGACGGCGAAACCTTTCATCCCGTCATCGGACCCGTCGCCGAAGCCGAGGCCTTGTACGTGCGCCAACTCCGCATCCCTGACCGCGTCCGGGCCGCTGGGTCGAAGGGCTTCGTGGTGTGGGATGTCGGCCTGGGCGCCGCTGCCAATGTCCTGACCGTCCTCCGTTCCCTCGCCGATGTCCCAGGCGAGGTCCGCGTGGAAAGCTTCGACCACACCGCGGCTCCGCTGCGGTTCGCCCGTGGGCGGGATTCCGACCTGGGATATTTCCAAGGATTTGAATCCGCGGTGGACTCCCTGCTGGAGCATCGTTCCGTCCGGTTCCAGCACGGAGCCTGCACGGTGCATTGGCGATTCCATGAAGCGGACTTCCCCACCCTGCTGGAACGTCTGCCCGCCGACGTCGCCGCGCCGCAAGCCATCCTGTTCGATGCCTTCTCGCCGGCCCGCAATCCGGTGATGTGGACGCTGCCCCTGTTTGAATCCCTGCATCGCCGGATCCCTGCCGGAAACGTCACATCGCTTGCCACCTACTCCCGAAGCACGCTCCTGCGGGTCACGCTGTTGCTGGCCGGATTCTGGGTCGGAGCGGGTGAAGCCACCGGTGAAAAGGAGGAAACCACGCTCGCCGCCACCCATCCGGACCTGATCCCGCGCCTCCTGGATTCCCAATGGCTCGGGCGCGCCCTTCGTTCCACCAGCGCCGAACCCCTGCGGGATCCAGTCTATCGACAGGCATCCCTCCATGACGCCAGTCGCGAAGCCCTGCTCGCCCATCCCCAGTTCGCCCCAACCCTCTCCCACCATCGCGTCACCACCGCCTGAGATGCTCCAACCCTCGCCATTCCCAAAGCGCCTGCTCCAACTGGTCCTGGCCCTCAGCCTGGGAATGCTCGGAGGCCAGGCCCAATCCCCAACACCGGCTTCCGCCGCCCCTGCCGGAATCGAGTTCTTCGAGACCCGCATCCGCCCCGTGCTGGCCCAGGATTGCTATGAATGTCATCGGACGGGAAAAAAACTCCGGGGCGGCCTCGCGCTCGATCATCGGCAAGCCCTGCTCCTCGGCGGTGATTCCGGCCCAGCTCTGGTTCCCGGCAACCCGGACGCCAGCCTCCTGCTGCGGGTGATCCGCCATGAGGTCCCCGACCTCGCCATGCCCCGCAATGGCGCCCAACTCGAACCCGGTGTCCTCCGTGATTTCGAGCAGTGGATCCGCATGGGCGCCCCGGATCCCCGCGATGCTCCCCCCTCGGATGCCGCCGTGGAATCCGATACCGACTGGCCCGCCATCCTCGCCCGCCGCAAACAATGGTGGAGCTTTCAACCCATCACCGATCCTCCGGTGCCGCCCCCGGTCCAACCTGGCGACTCCACCCATCCCATCGACCGCTTCATCCGCGCGCGCCTGGCGGCCTCGGGTCTCGCTCCCAGTCCGCGGGCGGATGCACAGGTGCTGCATCGACGTCTCAGCTTCGCCCTGCGCGGACTTCCACCCGATCCAGTCGAACTCCAGGGCCTGCCCCGGATTTCCGACCCAGCAGCCCACGCCCGGTCCATCGACGCCTTCCTCGCCTCACCGGCGTACGGGGAACGTTGGGCACGGCATTGGATGGATTGGGTGCGTTATGCTGATTCGCACGGGAGCGAAGGCGATGCCGAAATCCCGAACGCGTGGCGTTACCGCGACTATCTGATCCGCGCGTTCAACGCCGATGTTCCGTATGATCAACTGGTCCGGGAACACCTCGCCGGTGATCTCCTGGAAAACCCACGCCTCGACTCCCAGCTGGGCCTCAATGAATCCGCCATCGGCCCGGCCCACCTCCGCATGGTGCTCCATGGTTTCGCCCCCACCGATGCCCTGGAGGAACTCGTCCGGTTCACCGACGACCAGATCAATGTCGTCTCCAAGGCCTTCCTCGGCCTCACCGTCTCCTGTGCCCGTTGTCATCATCACAAGTTCGATCCCATCTCCCAGCACGACTTCTACGGCTGGTACGGCATCCTCTCTTCGTGCGTCCCAGCCCAGGTCGCTGTCGATGCCCCGGATCCCGCCCAGGACCAGATCCGGGCCCAGCTCGGCAGTCTGCGGGAAAGGATCCAGGAACGCCTTGCCGACGCGTGGATCGAGGCTTCACAGGGCCTGGCCCAACGCCTGGTCGATCCCGATGCCGGATTGAAGCAGGCCATTGATAAAGCGGGTGATCCCGGCGCATTGCTCCATCCGCTCCATCAACAGCGTTCCACAACCAACGCCCCCACGCCCGCCGGTTCCCTGCTTCCCTGGTTGCTTCGGGTCGGCCCCAGGCCGGATCCAGTGAAGCCCCTGCACTTCTGGGACCTGACCCGAAACGAAGATTCAGCCGGTTGGACCTCCGATGGTCCCGGCGTCGGATCCGTCCGCGCCGCTGGATTCCTCCAACTCGCAGCCGAAGGAGATTCCATCGTCACGGCCATACACCCGGCAGCCCGGGTTTCCCATGCGGATTCAAACCGCGACCGGGGCGTGCTGATCTCGCCAAAGGTTCAGCTCACCGGCCGCCAGGACCTATGGATGCGGATCGCGGGGGACGGTGGTGCCCTCGCCCGGTTCGTGGTCCAGAACTATCCGCGCGATGGCACCGTCTACCCGGTTCAACGCCTTTCCGGGGGACAATGGCGCTGGATCAGGTTCGGACTCGAGTACTGGGACGGCGACCGCATCCATGTCGAGGTCAGCACGGCGGCAGATCAACCGGTATTGGCCAATGTTAACGCCGTGCGTTCGTGGTTCGCGATTTCCGAAGTGCGTTTGCTTCCCGAAGGCAGCCCGGCGCCCACGGAACCGGTGGATTGGATCGGGCTCCTGCTGGAGGCCATGGGCGACACCAACGCCATCGACGGACCACGCCTGGCCAACGGATTTGCCCGGGCGGCCAGGGAATCGAGCGAAGCCTGGAAACGCGGCACGGCCACGGATGCCCAGGCGCGCCTGCTGGATCAACTGATCCGCACCGGATTGCTGCCCAATCAATCGGCCGCCCTGCCCACGGTCGCCCCGCTCGTTGCCCAGTATCGTACCCTGGAAACCAGTCTCCGGACTCCCACCCGCGTACCCGGAGTCCTGGAGACACCCGTGGCAGATGCTCCGCTGTTCATCCGTGGGGATCATCGGCAGCCCGCCGAGACGGTTCCGCGTCACTTCCTCGATGCCCTGGATGCCAAGCCCTACCCGGACCGGAACAGCGGAAGGCTCCAGTTGGCCGAGGATATCCTGCGCCCCGACAACCCGCTGACCGCGCGGGTCATCGTCAACCGGGTCTGGACCCATCTCTTCGGCCGGGGCCTCGTGGCCACTCCCGACAACTTCGGTCGCATGGGACAACAACCAACCCATCCCGGGTTGCTCGATCATCTTGCCAGCCGGTTTGTCCAGGACGGTTGGTCCCTCCAACGGCTCATCCGATACATCGTCACTTCAGAGACCTGGTGCGCTTCCAGCCAACCCTCGACCATGGCAATGGAACGGGACCCGGCCAATCTCCTGCTCTCCCATTTTCCCGTCCGCCGACTCGAAGCCGAGGCCATCCGCGATGCCCTCCTCCAGGTCAGCGGCGAACTTCAGTCGGAGATCCGATCCGGTCCGCCGGTCGGCGGCAGGACTCCTCGGCGCAGCGTCTTTCTCCGGGTGAAACGGAATGACCTGGATCCCCTGCTCTCCACGTTCGATGCACCAGTCCCTTCCACGACCGTCGGAGCGCGCGATGTCACCAATGTACCCGGACAGGCGCTCACCCTGTTGAACGACCCGTTCATCCTGGACCTCGCCGCACGGTGGGCGAAGGCGGTGCTCGGCGATGCGCAGTTGACCGATGCACCCGCCCGGATCCGTTCAATGTTCCTGAAGGCATTCGCTCGACAGCCCTCGGATAATGAGTTGAACCGGTCGGGAGCCTTTCTCGAAACCGCCCGCCAACTGCGGGAACAACGCGAAGCCGACCGGACGTCCCTGGAAATGCGGATCAAGGCGTTGCGCGATGCCTCGGATCATCTGCTCGTCGAGGCCGGCAAACGCCGGGCTGCAGGGAGATCTGAGGCAGGATCCGCTCCTATCCCGACCTTGCCCGAACCCCTGATGGCATGGGAATTCACCGACGACCTTGCGGAACGGAACGGTCGATTGAAGGCCCGTGCGGTGGGCAAGGCCCGTGTGGAGGCAGGAGCGCTGGTGCTCGACGGCCGGACGACGGCGTTGGTTTCCGACCCGATCCCGGTGAGACTGCAGGCCAAGACGCTCGAAGCCTGGGTCCAACTGGACAATCTGCGCCAGCAGGGCGGCGGCGTGATCACCGTGGAAACACTGGATGGCGGTGTCTTCGATTCCCTCGTGTTCGGTGAACAAAAACCAGGCCACTGGCTGGCGGGCAGCGATTCCTTCCGGCGCACCCAGGATTTCAATGGTCCTGCGGAAACCGAAGCCGTGCAGGGTCCGGTGCATCTCGCCCTGGTCTATGCCGCCAATGGCCGGATAACGGCCTATCGCAACGGCAATCCCTACGGCACAGCCTACCAGTCCGATGGCCCGGTCACCTACGAGTCCGGCCAGGCCCGCATCCTGGTCGGCAACCGCCACGGTGAACCCGGTGGAAACCGTCTCCTCGCCGGTCGAATCCATGCCGCCCGCCTGTACGATCGCGCCCTCCCTCCAGAGGAGATCGCCGCGCTCGCCAACGACCCCGGTCGCCCCGTATCGCTCGCTGATCAACTCGCCCTCCTGACCCCGGACGAACGCACGGAATGGAATCAGCATCAGGCCGATCTGGATCGCCTGAACAGGGAACTGGGCACCCTAAAACAACAGGACGCGCTGCCGGACGAATGGGCCGACCTCGCCCACGCCTTCTTCAACCTCAAGGAATTCATCTTCATCCGATGACCCCTGGATCTCCCATGAACCGTCTCCTTTCCCGCCGGGCCATGCTTCGCCAGGCGTCCACCGGCTTCGGCTTGCTCGCCTTGTCAGGGCTCATGGCCACCCCATCCCTTCAGGCGGCCCGGGCAATCCTTCCTCCCACGGGTCGACTGCACGACCTCCGCCCCAGGGCCAGGCGCGTCATCTTCCTCTACATGTCAGGCGGGGTTTCCCACATCGATTCCTTCGATCCCAAGCCCCGGTTGAAGCAACTCGCCGGGCAACCGATGCCCGTGAAGGTCGAACGTACGATGTTCAACAACAACGGGCGGATCTTCCCTTCCCCCTTCGAGTTCAATCGGTACGGGCAAAGCGGACTCGCCATCAGCTCGATGTTCCCGTACCTCGCACGCTGGTGCGCCGATGACCTCGCCGTCATCCGGTCCATGACCTCCAAGGTCAATGAACACGCCCAGGCCAATTACTTCTTCCACACCGGTTTTCCCGTCATGGGGCATCCCAGCGCCGGCGCCTGGACCCATTACGGCCTGGGATCCGCCAACGACAACCTCCCCGGCTTCGTCGTCCTCCAGGCCGGTGGCGCCGTCGCCCCCCACGGCGGCATCGGCCTCTTCGGCAATGCCTACCTCCCCGCCCAGCACCAGGCCTCCATCATAACGGCCGATGCCCCCGAACCCGTCGCCAACATCATTCCCCGCGAATCCGATCCCGCCCAGCGCAACCGCCTCGCCTTCGTTCAGGACCTGGATTCCGATTTCATCCTGAAGACCGCCACCGACGCCCAGGTGGATGCCGCCGTCAAGAACGCCGAAACCGCCTATCGGATGCAGTCCGCCGTGCCCGAGTTGGTCGATCTCTCCGGCGAGACACCCGCCACCCGCCGACTCTACGGAATCGATGATCCACATCCGCAAAAGGCCGCCTATGCGCGACAATGCCTCCTGGCCCGTCGCCTCGTCGAACGCGGCGTCCGCTTCATCGAACTGAGCTGCCTCACCGAAGGCGGGATCGGTGCCGGGGGCGCACCAAATCCCTGGGACCAGCACGGCGACCTCGAGAAGGGACACGCCATCATGGCCCGACAGGTCGACCAACCCATCGCCGCCCTGCTGGTCGACCTCAAACAACGAGGTCTGCTCAATGACACCCTCGTCGTCTGGGCCGGTGAGTTCGGTCGCACTCCCTTCTCCCAGGGAAGCAACGGACGGGATCACAATCCGTATGGGTTCTCCATCTGGCTGGCAGGGGGCGGGATCCGCGGAGGCATGATCCATGGGACCACTGACGAACTCGGTTACCACGTCGTCGATGCCCCGGTGACGGTCTACGACCTGTGGGCAACCGTCCTCCATCAGCTGGGTCTGGATCACGAAAAGCTGACCTTCCTGTCAGGCGGCAGGAATTTCCGGCTGACCGATGTCCACGGTTCGGTCCTTTTCAACCTGTTGGGCTGAAGACAACGCGGAGACAAAAGATTTGCGGCTTTCGGCATGGATATGGCTTAGTTGTCGGCCTGTCGACATGGGTCCTGCGCCGGTTTGCGAAGGGTCGGTGAAGACGCTGGAAGACGGATGAACCGCCGCCGCATGCAGGTGTTCTACTCGGGCCGCGTGCAAGGCGTGGGCTTCCGCTATCAGACCCGTCAGGTCGCCTCAGGGTATGAGGTGACCGGAATTGTCAGGAATCTGCCCGATGGCCGGGTGGAATTGATCGCCGAAGGCGACCAAGCGGAACTCCGGGAGTTCCAGGTGGCCATCCGGGAATGTGGCCTCGGGCCGCTGATCCGGGACGAACAGGAATTTTGGACGGAACCCAAGGGTGAATTCCGAGGGTTCGAGATCGTGCGTTGATGAGATACGGAATCATTGCCGACATCCATGGCAACCTGGAGGGACTCCAGGTCGTGCTGGCCGACATCAAGGAACAGAAGTGCACCCACGTGGTGTGCCTGGGCGATGTCGTCGGCTATGGTGCCAACCCCAAGGAATGCCTCGACATCATCCGGGGCATGAACATCCCCGTGGTCAAGGGCAACCACGACGAATACATCGGCAGCAGCGAGGATCCCGAGGGGTTCAATGACGCAGCCGCCGAGGCCGTCTCCTGGAGCCGGAATCAACTCACCGAGGACGACCGACGCTGGCTCCGCGAACTCAAGTACTTCCGGTTGGTCGCCAACTTCTCCATCGTCCACGCCACCCTCGATGCCCCCCAACGCTGGGGTTACGTGTTCGAGAAACTCGAGGCCGCCGCGTCGTTCACCTATCAGAACACCCAGGTGTGCTTCTTCGGCCATACCCACGTTCCCGTTGCCTTCATCCGCGATACCGGCGTGCGCGGAGGCACCTACTCCAAGTTCCGGGTCGAGTCCGGCAAGAAGTACTTCGTCAATGTCGGCTCCGTCGGGCAACCCCGGGATGGTGATCCCCGCGCCGCCTACGTGATCTACGATCTGCCGCAGCAAACCATCGAACTGCGCCGACTGGACTACGACATCCCCACCGCCCAGGCGAAGATCCGGGCCGCCCGCCTTCCCGAACGCCTCGCCGAACGCCTCGCCACCGGTCGCTGACCAGGCCGAAATGGGGCGGTGATTTCCCTGCCCGTGAGTTCCTACCCCTGCCACGGTCCAAGACTGAGCCGATTCCCGTCACCACCGTGAAACCGATCCCCGCACTTTTCATCCTCTGCCTCCTGGCTGGCCGACTCTTCGCCCAACTCGAAATCCAGGTCACTCTCGCCCAGGACCAGTTCATTCCCGGTGAAGCCGTCGAGGCCGCTGTCCGGGTCTCCAATTTCACCGGTCGCAAGATCGTCCTCGGCAACAACCGGACCTGGCTCCGTTTCGACCTCGACAGCAGCGATGGTCGGGTGATCACCCGCCTCGCGGATGTCCCGGAGACAGGCGAGTTCAGCCTCGAACCTTCCACCCGGGGCACTCTCCGGTTCGACATCCAACCCCAGTTCGAGATCGCCAAGCCGGGTCGCTATCAGCTCACCGCTACCGTCATGACTCCCGATGGCAATGAGTTCACCAGCCGACCCACCCGCCTCGAGGTGATCCGTGGCACCCGTCTCTGGGAGCGCGACTTCAGTGTCGCCGGCCCTTCCGATGAACCGGATGTCCGACGGAAATACATCCTTCAGCAGGCCACCCATCTCCGCTCACTCCGCCTCTATCTGCGGGTCACCGACGCCGATGAACACGAAATCCTAAAGGTCATCAACCTCGGGGGAATCGTGTCCTTCAACCGTCCGGAATGCCGGGTCGATCGCGCATCCCGCCTCCACATCCTCCATCAGATCGACGCGGAGATCTATCGCTACCACCGGGTCGACACCGACGGCACCCTTCTCGAACGGCGTCTCCACGTCATCACCACCCGCCGCCCGGAACTGCGCGTGAATGAGTCCGGAGAGGTGGCCGTCCTCGGTGGCGAACGTCGTCGTCATTCCTCGGATTTCCCCGTGGAAATCCCCCCTGAAACGACTCCGACGCCCCAGGATGCAGCACCGACGATCCCGACTCCTTGAAGGCCTGTCCATCGCAGCGTCCCTTTGCTGCGTTGCCTCCTGCCTGTCCGCCCCGCCCGTAACTGTCCATCTCCGCAACGGCGACCGACTCACCGGCGAAATCCTCCGCGAAGATTCCCGCAGATTGATCCTCCTCTCTCCCGTCACCGGCAGGATCACCATCCCCATCGATCAGATCGGAAGCCGCACCACTCTCCAGGCCACCAACCCGGCACCTGCTGTCGCGGTCACCCCGCCCGCTCCCAGGCCCGCGCCACCACCAACCGCATCCACCCCGCCCACGGTGGCTCCATCCACCGCTGCCGCTCCACCACCCGCGGCATCCCCCACCAACACGCCTCCAGGCAAACCCTCCGGAATCGGTTCCTGGCTTCCCTCCTGGCTCAGCCGTTTCACCACCAACTGGCATGGCAACGTCGGCCTGGGAATGAACCTCGGCTTCGGCACCACCGAACGTCAGACCTTCTTCGTCAACGCCAATGCCATCCACAAGTGGGATCGCATGGCCAATACCATCAACTACAGCGCCGCCTACGGCCTCGTGGACAATACCGAGGCCGCCAACCGGATGGATGGCACCATCAAGACCGACGTCTTCGTGGATCGTACCCGCCACTTCTATCTCTATAATCTCGGAGTCGGTGGCTATGACCACATCCGCCTCATCAACATGCGCCTCGAGGAAGGCCTGGGAGTCGGCTACAAGGTCTATGACCGTCACCGGATGATCATCAACGCCGAACTCGGCGGCCAGGTGCAGTACTTCGACTACGAACGTCAGGCCGACCGTACGCTCTGGTCAGTCCGCGTTTCCGAAAGCCTGACCTGGAAACCCAGCGACAAACTGACCGTCACCCAACGACTCCAGTACCTCCCCAACATCTCCGATCCGACCGATTACAGGGTGCGCCTCGACATGATCGCCTCCTACCCGCTCTACAAACGGCTCACCGTGAGTCTCAACGCGGTCAATGAGTACGAATCGCGCCCCGCACGCGCCACCGATCACAACGATCTCCAGATCACCACCAACATCAATGTAAGCTTTTGATGGCCAGTCCTTGGCCCCCCGACGGTCCCAAGACTCACCCCCATTTTTCGGTCTTCATCTGCTCCTTGGGCAACCCGAGATCGTGCATCACCAGGTGCTCCACCGCCTCAACCATGGAGTTGGTGCCGCACGCGTAGAACACAGTGTTCGCCGGGTCATCCACAAATCCCTTCACCCACTCCGGAGTGATCCGTCCACGCCGGCCATCCCATCGGTTTTCAGGCGCGAGCCGAGTGCAGGTGACGTGGAATTTCACCCGCGGATTTCGGGCCGCCAACTCCCGGAACTCCTCGGCAAAGATGATGTCCGCCGGAGTTCGCACCGTGTAAAGGATCGTGATCCGCGTGCCGAGGTGCCGCCCGGTCGCCTCCCGCGCAAACCCACGGAACGGCGTGACTCCCGAACCGCCCGCCACGCAGATGAGGTGTTTTCCCGGGGGATCAAACACCGGCAGGAATCGTCCCGTCGGCGGGATGACAAACAGGGAATCCCCCGCCTCGACCCAGTCCACGATGCTCGTCCCCATCTTGCCGTCCCGCTTCACCGTCACTTCGAAATGCCCGCGGTCCAGCGCACAGGAACTCAGGGAATAGGCCCGCTTGTACTTGGGCTTGTGCGGCCAGTAAACGGTGATGAACTGGCCGGTCTTGAACTCCGACTCGTAGCCGGCCGGCCACTGGAACCGGACGGTCTTCACATCCGGCAGTTCCATCTTCACGGATTCCACCAGCATCTGCGCGATGATCTTCGACATGGGAAATAGAGGAACCGGTACTCTTCAGGGGTGCCGGTGCGCAGATCATCCCGAACGTCCTGCCGGTGTAAAGCAGAGCCTCCCCCGGGAACCACGATCACCCGGACAGGCCATGTCTCAGGTCCTGGCCTGACGGTTCCCTGCGTCGAATCCCAGCGGATCGCGGTTGCGGAGGATCAGGCTCCCACGACACGCCGCCACACAGCCCTTCACAATCCCAATCCCACCCGCCCTGCCTTCGCCCGTCCTTTACAAATCAACCGAATCCGACTGACACCAACTCGACACATGGCCGGTCCCATCAACCGAAAGACATGGTTCCCACAAGTTCGCATCCCATGAAACCCCTGCTGTTCCTGCTCCGCAGTTCCCCGCTCCTCCCTCTCTTCCTCGGCATCGTTCTTCACGCCCAGAATCCACCCCCGTCCGGCGGAGGCCCACCCGGCTTCGGTCCGGGCGGCCCAAGAGGTGGCGGTCCCGGACCAAAGGTCGAACGCAGGATCCTCAAGCAGTTCGACGCCGACTCGAATGGCCGTCTCAATGCTGCCGAACGTCAGGCCGCCCGGGCCGAACTCGCCCGGAACCCCACCGGGCGTCGCGGTCCGCGCGGTCCCGGTGGAGCACGATTCGAGACGGGACGCCCCGGTCCGCGCCTCGCGCCTGCCGACATCACCCCCAGCAAATCCGCCGATCTCTTCGACCTCGGCTCGATACGTACGCTGTTCTTCCAGTTTGAGAATGACGATTGGGAAAGGGAGTTGGCCGCGTTCCACAACACCGAGGTCGAGGTACCCGCCGACCTGACGCTGGACGGCAAGACCTACCCGGAAGTCGGCATCCATTTCCGGGGCATGTCCTCCTACAGCATGGTGCCCGAAGGATCGAAACGATCCCTCAATGTCACCACCGACTTCGCAACGAAGGGCCAGAACGTCCTCGGCCACCGCACACTGAATCTGCTCAACGCCCACGGGGATCCCTCCTTCCTCCGATCCGTCCTTTTCTCACGCATCGCCAACGAGTACGTCCCCACCCCGCGCGCCAGCTTCGTCCAGGTGGTCATCAACGGCGAAAGCTGGGGCCTCTATGTGCTCGTGGAACAGTTCAACAAGGACTTCACCAGGGCCCGCTTCAAGTCCTCCGGGGGTGTCCGCTGGAAGGTTCCCGGCAGCCCGGGCGGCCGTGGATCCCTCGCCTATCTGGGCGATGACCCCGCCGCCTATCGCGGCATCTATGAACTCAAGACCAAGGAATCGGACAGGTCCTGGAATGATCTGATCCGTCTGTGCCGGATTCTCGACACCACCGCAGCAGCAGATCTCCCCGCCGCCCTCGAACCCGTCTTGGATGTCGAAGGAGCCATCGCCTTCCTCGCCCTCGACAATGCCCTCATGAACAGTGACGGCTATTGGGTCCGAACCAGCGACTACTCGATGTTTCAGGACGATCAAGGGCGCTTCCATCTGCTGCCTCACGACTTCAATGAAACATTCAGCCTCGCCGGTGGACCCGGCGGGGGCGGCCGACGCGGCGGTCCGGGGGGGCCCGGTCGCGAAGGGTTGGACGGCCCCGGCCGCCCACGTCCTCCGGGCGACGGTCCAGGCGCCGGCCCCGGTCAGTGCCGACGCGGGGGACCCGCCGGCGGTGGCACCGAACTCGACCCTCTCATCGCCGCCAATGATCCTTCAAAAACCTTGCTCTACCGACTGCTCGCCGTACCCGCCTACCGAACCCGCTACCTCGAAAAGGTCCGCGATATCGCGTCCAACTGGCTCGACTGGCAGAGGATCGGTCCCGATGTGGAAGCCTGGCATCGTCGGATCTCTCCCTTCGTCGAAGCCGACACCCGGAAGCTTGGCTCCTTCGAGGCTTTCGTCGCCAGCCTCTCCGACGACACCTCGGGCAATGCCCGTCGCCCCGGGCCCGGAGGCGGCCCCGGCCTGAAGTCCATCATCGAACAACGCCGGACCTACCTGCTCGGACCGGGCACGACCAACCGGCACTGACAACGATGCCGGGTCGAACCCCTGCGCAGATCGCCAATCCAAAGGGGATCGGCACATGGGGTTTCACCCGGCTCCCGAATCACGCAGCGCGCCAGTCCAGGAACCGCAGTCGGATGCTCCGGCGCCCGCCGTACTCGTTGAACTCCGGAACCGCCACCACATCGAAGTCTCCAATTGGAACCTCGCGGTTGCCCGCATTCCACCACACGCAGTCCGCCCGATTGCGCCCGTCCGTCACCTGGAACCGCCAGTGCTTCTGATCCCGGCCCAGGCGCTGCGGCGGCACGGCATGGCGAAGCGATGGTATTCGAACCTGCACCGGCGGATTCCCCTGACCGAACGGCTCCATCCGCCCCAGTTCATCCATGACCCGCTCGTTGAGCCCATCCAATGACGCCGTCGCGTCAATCCGCAACGTCGGGACCAGCATCTCAGGACTCAGACAGCCGCGCGCAATCCGATTCAGCCGATCCCGCAACTCGTCCACCCGATCCGGCGCCACCGTCACCCCCGCCGCCATCGCATGCCCGCCATGTTTTACCAGTAGGTCGTCACAACCCCTCAAGGCCGCCGCCAGATCAAATCCCGGGATGCTCCGCCCGGATCCACGCCACTCCATCCCCTCGCCTCCGATGATCAGTGTCGGACGGTGAAACTCCCGCAGTACCCGCGAAGCCACTATCCCCACCACCCCGATGTGCCATTGGAGATGAGCCTCCACGATCACGTAGTCTTCCAAGGGCCGGAATCGGGATCGGACCATGGCAATGGCGTCATCCGACATCTTTCGCTCAATCCCCTGACGTTCCCGGTTGCAGGAATCAAGGGCTTCCGCAAGCGGACCGGCCAGCGCCTGATCCGTCGCCAGAAGCAGGTCCAGTGCGCGACGGGCCGAGTCCAATCGACCCGCTGCGTTCAATCGGGGCCCCATCTGGAATCCCACCTGCTCCATCCGAACAATGTCGGCAATCCCCGCCACTTCCTTCAATGCCACCAATCCCGGCCTCTCCGTCCGTGCCAGACGCTCCAGGCCGCACTTGGCAAGAATCCGGTTCTCCCCGGTCAATGGCACCAGATCCGCAATCGTTCCCAAGGCCACAAGGTCCAGCAGTGGCCTCACATCGGTCGCAACAAACCGATGATCCCCACGCCGACGCCCTTCCTTCACCAACGCATGCACCAGCTTGAATGCCAGTCCGGCCGTGCACAGTTCATGGTCCAGCAACCCCAATTGCGGATTCACCAACGCCACCGGCTCCGCCGGTTCATCCCCCGGTTGATGGTGATCCAACACCACCGTGTCCACTCCACGCGACCTCAGCCAGGCCACTGGCCCTCGGGCCGTCGATCCGCAGTCCACCGCCAGCAGCATTCCCACTTCCTGTCCCGCCAGGCAGTTCTCCACCGCAACCTGGGTCAGCCCATAGCCTTCCCTGAACCGGTCCGGCAGGTAATGCCCCATCCGCCATCCCAATCCTCCAAGAAACTCCGTCACCATCGCTGTCGACGTCACCCCGTCGACATCGTAATCCCCAAACACCACAACCCGTTCCCCACGTTCCAATGCCTCGAACAGGCGAGCCACAGCCCGATCCATCTGCGGCAACCGAAACGGATCCGCCAGATCCTTCAACCGCGGATCCATGAAGCGCCGGGCCGTATCCGGATCTCCGAAACCTCGCTCCACCAGACAGGCAGCAGTCAATCCGCTGAACCCCGTCGCCTCCATCAACACCCGGCTCTCCAACGGACGCGATGGTGCTTCCTCCCAGCGAAACCTCATTCTCCTTTCCCCCACATTTCCACCATTCCAGCCCAAAGCCACTGAACGAGTTCCTTGCCCCCCACCGCCATCCCCACGACATAGGCAACGGCAACAAGGGATACCCCATACGCCAGGAAAATCAGCCGTCCATCCCTCTCCATCAGGCACAGGGAAAGCAGGATCAACGCATAAGCCGGTGCCGCATTGGTGAACGGGATCGGCAACGGCAGGGTCAGCAACCCGGCCAGCAAGACCATCAGCACCGCGTGCATCCACCGACTCCACCGGGTGGTCAACCACTCCGAATGACGAGGATGCACCACCCTCTCCAACCACTCCACCAGCCTGCAACTCACCGCCAGGATCCCCTTCAGGCTCTCCGTGGAAAGAGTCCGACGGCCAAGCCATCCGGGCAACCGGGTCGGCCGACGCCCCGATCCCAGCAGCACAAGCCACGCGATCGCAATCCCGATCACACTGCTCACACCCGGCAACGGAACCGGGGTGGTAAAGGGCAGACAGAGCAGGATGATCAACGCGAAACGCCCGCGACCACCGGTTCGTTCCATCAGGACAGACAGCGATACCGGGCCGCCCGCTCCTTCCAAAACCCGTCCGAGCAGAACGGACAAGGGCTCAACCGCAGGTCGATCGGGGGAGCTCACGATCCGGTAGTCCGCCGCTCCTGCCAGGCGGTGAAGACCGACGCTGCCATCGACAGCACAATGATCCCCACCACACAGGCCAGCGACACGTTGGTCAGGTTATCGCCCAACCAATCCTTCAACCAATGCTCCGCCAACATCTTCACGCCAATCAGGACCAGCACCAGGGACAGCCCGTATTTCAGGTACCGGAAATAGTCCATCGCCGAGGCCAGCACGAAGTAGAGCGAACGCAGCCCCAGGATCGCAAAGACGTTGGACGTGAAGATCAGAAAACGATTGGTGGTGATGCCGAAAATGGCCGGAATCGAATCCAGCGCGAACACCACGTCCGTTGCCTCGACCACCAGCAACACCAGGAACAGCGGCGTGAAAAGGCGTCGCCCATCCACGTGCGTCACAAAACGTTCCCCATCAAATTCACGGGAAAAGGGCAGGTACTTGCGGGCCAACCGGACAATCGTCTGCTTCTCCAGGTCCGGACCCGCCGCCTCGTCCGGACCGCCCAGGGCCATCTTGACCCCGGTGTACACCAGGAATGCTCCCATGATGTAAAGGACCCAATGAAACCGCTCCACCAAGGCGCTGCCACCCCAGATCATCACCCCCCGCATCCCCAGGGCCCCAAGGATTCCCCAGAACAAAACCCGATGCTGCCACGCCCGCGGCACCCTGAAGTAGGAGAAGATCACCGCAATGACGAACACGTTGTCCATCGACAGCGAAAGCTCCACCACATAACCAGTCAGGAATCGGGTGGTCCAGGTGGGCGTCCAGTCAGGGACAAACCGGGGGCCGACGAAGAATGCAAAGCAGAGCGCCACCAACACCCAGACCGTCGTCCAGGACATCGCCTCCCGGAAACGCACCTCCCGGCTCTCCCGATGGAACAATCCCAAATCCAGCGCCAGCGCCAGCATCACGAACAGGGAGAATCCCGCCCAGTATCCCATCGACGTCCCCGCCGCCGCCATCAAACCTTCCAGTGGCATGTTGTCAATTTAACCCAACGACCCGTTTTTCACCCAACCATCGCTGGGTGAGGTGTCCATCAACGTTCCTGATGTCAGCGTTGTGACGGAGATTCCGCGATGCTGTACAGGGCCTCGTGGGTACGCAGAAAAACCTGCCCATCAGAGAGCGCCAGGGTTGAGTTTGATAGCTCGCCCACCGGATTGCTCGCCAGAACTTCAAACTTCGGTGCCGCCCTCAGCACCAGCGTGTCACCCGATCGGTTCACCACATACAGACGGTCGCCAGCCAACACCATCGAACCCCACGTCGCACCGTCCGCCCCTCGCGTCACCAACCGCTCCTCCCACAACATCTCACCGGTGTCCAATCGCAGACACTGCGCGAATCCATCGGTCGAACTCAGATAGATATGCCCTCCCAGGATGATCGGAGAACCAATCCGATGCTTCTTTGCCCTGCGTTCGTAGAAAGTCCGGCGTGCCGTCACATCCCCCTCGCCGCCCGGAACGATCCCGATGGCACTTCCGAAGAAACCTCCCAACGCCACCACCCTGCCCTCCCCGGCACTGGCCGAAGTGTAAACCAATGGATTCATCCCGTCGCACCACCACAGCTTGCGCCCATCCTCAACCCCAAACGCCTGCACGCGGTTGGCTACAGGCATCACAATCTCATCACGCCCCCCAGCCTTCACCACCAGCGGCGTGCTGAACGATCCCAACATTCCGTCGGACTTCCCCGAAAATCCATCAAACCGCTCAGCCGGTTGCTCCTCGGGCAACACCACTTTCCAACGGACTTTCCCGGTACGCCTCTCCAGGGAGTACAACGCCGAGTCCTTGCCGGGTCCATGATACACCAGCACCGACTCTCCATGGATCACGGGCGACGAACCCTGTCCCCACGAATGCCTTTGCGGCCCGAGATCGGCCAGCCAAAGCCTCTTCCCCTCCGGCGTGTAGGCGGCAATCCCCGCCGACGCAAAGCTGACCACCACCACTTCGCCATCCGTTACCGGCGAGGCCGCACAATGCGGATTGGTTTCGTGACGCGGATCTGCCCCCTCATGCACCACGCCCTCCTGCCAGACGACACGCCCGTCCTTCCGATCCACACACAGCAGTGTCCGTCGCCGTCCGTCTTCCAACGCCTGGGTCACATACACCCGATCACCCCAGACCACCGGCGATGAATTGCCCGGCTCCGGAAGCTCGATGCGCCATCGGATGTTTTTCGAGACGCCGGGCCCCGCCCAGGACCACTCCAAGGGAAAACCTCCGTCCGGGGATGTCTGATTGCCAGCAGGCCCACGCCAGGAAGGCCAGTTCGCCGCAGCCGCCGATCCGGCAAGGAACAACCCGGCCGTCATAATCCATCCAACGCGTCGCATGCGGAAAGGCTAGGCGAACCAGCCCCAAAAGAGCCAACAGGTTTTGGATTG
>CAZDYB010000019.1:6475-18282 GCA_964509045.1 uncultured Akkermansia sp. | reverse complement strand
TCACGCCGTCACCATCCGCATCCGGATTGTTGGGTGGCGTGCCCCGCTGGAATTCCTCGAGGTTGCTGAAATTGTCGTTGTCGGAGTCCAACGCAGCATCCGCTGGATTCGCCGGGTCCAGGAATTCCGGATACTGGCGTTCATACCAGGTCGGCAGACCATCGTTGTCGGTGTCGATCAACCCGAACTCGTTGGCCTCAGCCGCGAACTGCGCCGCGATCGCATTGCTGTCCAGGGTCCGGTCGTGAACCCGGATCCGGGCAATGGTCATGGAACCGCGCAGACCGGTGGTGGTACTGCCATCCGCCTCGTTCTGGGCAGCCACCAGGAACGGCAACGGGCGCCCGGCAAGATCCAGACGATGAGTCACCAGCGGCCCCGCCAACTGCTCGGAGTTCACCTGTTGACCATCCTTGTACAGGGTCGTCAAAAGCGCATTGGCATCCCAGGTGTACACCACGTGGGTCCATTGCCCCTGGGCAATGTTGCCATCCCAGCCGATATCCGGCCCGCCCCATTTCCCGACAGCACCCCACGTGGCGTTGACACCGTGGTTGAACGACACGTTGGATCCCTCGGGCCCGCCACGACGTCCCCACGAGAAGATGTTTTCCTCATCCGCAGCCACCGGATTGTAGATCCAGGCTTCAATGGTCCGCGCACCATTGCCCGTGAGCCACGGTGCCACCGCAGGGCCACGGAAGAATTGGGTGGTGCCGTTGAAGGTGAATCCGTTGACCGTCAGGATGGAACTCACCGGCGTGGAAACCGGGGCAACAAAATCGCCGGCCAGGAGTCCGGTATTGGTCCAGACCGTCGATCCCCCCAGCGGGAGCTTGGTGGCATCCAGTTCCACCAACGGGCGCGTGATGTTCGGTGTGCTGGCTGCCGACAACGGATTCGATCCATGCAGCAGTTCCTGCCCATCCAGGAAGGTGTCGCCATCGGTGTCCGGACTCTGCGGATTGGTTCCCGCAGTGACCTCCGCGCCATCCATCGATCCGTCTGCGTCCGAATCCGGGTCCAACGCATTCGTCCCGGCCACCACTTCCTGCCCGTCATTCAACCCGTCACCATCCGTGTCCGCTAGGTCCGGTCGGGTGCCGTCCTGAAACTCCTGGAGATTGGTCCGCCCATCGTTGTCGCGATCAAGGGCTGCATCGGCGGAATTGGTATGGTCGAGGAATTCCGGATAACGCTTCTCATAGAAGTCCGGCAATCCATCGCCGTCGGTGTCGCGGATCCCGAACTCATCCAGGCCCTGATTGTAATTGGCGGCAACCGTGGTGGCATCCAACGCCAGATCATGGACCCGGAGGCGGGCAATGGTCATTGATCCGCGCAAGCCACCCGTTGGTTCTCCGCTCGCCTCATTCTGGGAGGCAATCCGGAACGGCAATGCAGCGCCACCGCTGGAGGTCGCATGGGTGTTCAACGGGCTGAAGAGTGTCTCAACGTTCGCCACTTCGCCGTCTGAATAGACGGTCGTGGTAAGGGTTTCGGCATCGTAGGTGTACACGACGTAGGTCCATCGACCCGTGATCTCCTTGTCTTCCCAGCCGATGTCAGGAGCTCCCCAGTGTCCCACCGCGCCGAAGGCCGCACTCTGGCCGTGATTGAACGAGACATTGGATCCCTCCGGACCGCCACGGCTGCCCCAGGAGAAAATGGTCTCCTCAGCCGCGGCAATCGGGTTGTGGATCCATGCCTCGATGGACCTCGAATTGCCACCGGTCACCGATTCGGGAGCGGCAGGTCCGGTATAAAAATGGGTTGTTCCGTTGAAGGTAACCCCCCTGACCGTATCCACCGTCTCAACGGAAGGCACAGCTGCGGCCGACCCGGGAACAAAGGCCCCACCCGCTGTACCCCGGTTGGCCCACGAGTTGAGCGGCCCCAAAGGAAGGGTGGTGGCATCGATGTCAACGATCACGGCGCCGTAGGCGAGCGGACTGGCAGCTCCCGCCAAAGCGGCCCAGGCCAGACGTGAGACGGGTGCATGCAGACCCGCCCCGGAGAGGGGATGATGTTTTTTCATAACAGGAGGGAACGGTGGAGTATTGCCCCAACCGGTCTGCCAAGGCCAATGCCCCCATTGCACGGGTGCATATGCTGGTTGCCACGCAACCCGCCCTCTCCCGTCAGATCAGGCCTGGCACCGGTTGCCCAGTCGATACTCGGTCGGCGAACAACCCATGCCTCGCTTGAATGCCAACGAGAAAACAAACGGATTGGCATACCCCACCGAATCCGACACCTGCTCCACCTTCCAGTCCGTGGTCGCCAACAGCCGCGCCGCATGGCGCAACCTCAGGTGGATCACCTGATTGTGCGGGCTGCGGCCAAATTCGCGCTGACACAGGCGCCGCAACTGTTCCCGGCTGCAATGAGCCTCGGTGGCCAACCGGTCCAGCGGCCACGCCTCGTGAAGTCGTCCCACCACCCGTTCCCACAATCCCGCAAAGGCATCAGGAACCCGACTCGCCCCACAGAAATGCAGCACCTGCGAATGCAGCAGACTGACCCAGTCCGACAGCAGCGCCGGTGATTGTCCCGCCCGTACCGCGTCCTTCAACCCCATGACCGCGTGCCGCACCGGCCCCACCGGCCACGGCGCCACATGGGGTCGCGCCAGGCGCGCGGTTGCCACCTTGCGTCCCGGCTCCAGGACGCACACCCACACGTATTCCCAGATCCCGCCGGAAGGCACCTCAAACGCGTTCTCGCAATGGGCCGGCAACAGACATCCCGCTCCCGGCCCCACCGTCTCCCATTCCCCATCCACCCGAACCCTCACCCGTCCGGACAGCGTGACGGCAAAGAAATCGGACGTCTGGCATCCCCGAAACACCCGGTGCGGCGATTCAGCCCGCGCCAACCCCACGTGGACAATCCGGTGCTCCTCCAAAGCCGGGCAAACGTCAAAATCCTTCAACCATGGCCGAGGCTCTGCACTCGGTGCCCTCAACCCGGTAGCCCGGAACTCCGGTCCCAGCACGGTCTCATCCGCCATCCGTGGAATGGCAACCGTGACCAGGGTGGTTCTCGGAAAGCTCATGATTACAGGCTCACCTTGCTCCCACCCATCGCCTCCGTCCATGAGACAGAGCCTCCCCACGAATGAGTTTTTTACCCGTAATCCATCGCGACCAATCTGATCTCGCACGCGCAATCCGGGCCGGCATCGTCCCCCTCCCAAAGCCCGGCCATCCCGCAATGCCGACCTCCACCCGACCCGGTCGGGATCAAGGAGCGGGTACCCGTCCCCGGGCAAGCAACTCGACCAGGCGGTACCCTACCACCCCCGCCACCACCAGCAGCAGGATGCCGCTGGCCTGCGAGAGTCGACCCAGGGATCGCGTCGAGAGTCGCCCGCGCCCCCGGGACACCCCCCAACCGACCAGGCTGAACCAGACCATCCCCCCTCCGGCGACCCCGGCGATGAACGGCCACTTGGACCCCCAACGATGGGAAATCCATTCCCGGGACAACAACGTGGCGATCACCGTGAGCCACAACAGCAGCAAGCCCGGATTCCCGAGCACTCTCAGGAATCCGGTCCAGAAGGCGGTATGGGGATGAAACGTCTCCTCCACGAAATGCTCCACCCGATGCTGGCCCGGAATCGGGGCTCCCCGGAGGTATTTGAAACCCAACCACAGCATGAGGAGGAAGCTGACCAGCTCAATGGCGGCATGGACCCAGTGGGAGCTGAAAAAACCCGAGAAGCCCGCAAAGGCCACGCCGCAGTAGATGGATTCCATGAGCACGGCACCCAACGCCAGAAAGACGCACCACCGGAATCCACGACGGGGTCCCTCGGCCATCAATGTGGCATTGATGGGGCCCCCGGGGATGCTGGTCACAAAGCCCGCCACCCACCCCAACAAGGCCGCCACCAACGACTGGGTATCCATGGGGATCGACGTCAACCGGGCGTCTGCTTCCCACCCTCATCGTCCGTCCCGCCCTCTTCCTCGTCATCATCGTCGGCCTCCACCCGCTGCTGCATCTGACGCGAGATGAAAGGGCGGATGAAACCGTACAGGAGATAGGCGGTGAAGATCGCCGGAGCGAGATAGGGGAGCAGTCGTCGCCACAACATGACGAACGCCACCACCACCAGCACGATGATCACCATCTTGGTGAAGGGCCGTTGTGTCCTCCAATGGATCCGCTTGAAGGTCGGATACTTCACCTGGCTCACCATCATCAGCGACAGGAACACCAGGATGACCGGCAGGGCAAACCGCCAGTTCCCCTTCGGAAACGCCTTTTCGTCCCAGTGCACCAAAAACAGGGTCAACGAGGCCACCAGGCCCGCTGCGGCCGGAATCGGGAAACCCATGAAATGCCGGCCCCCTCCCGTCCCCGCCATCACCGCCAGGCAATTGAACCGGGCCAGTCGAAAGGCCCCGCAGATCACATAGGTCGCCGCAATGAACCAACCGAGCTCGGGGTGTTCGTGGAAGACATCCCGGAGAACAATGCGGTGCACCAGAAACGCCGGCGCGACCCCGAACGACACGATGTCCGCCAGGGAATCGAACTCCCGCCCGAACGGGCTCTCATACCCGCCCATCCGCGCCACCCGTCCATCGAGCAGGTCAAAGATGCAGGCCAGCAGGATCAGGAAAAGCGCCACCTTGATGTCGCGATAGTTTCCCGCGGCCAGGTCGGCCTCGACGATCTTCGTCAGCGCCAGGAAACCGCAGAACAGGTTCCCCGCCGTAAACAGGTTTGGGAGCAGATAGATCCGCAACCGCTCACCGCCCTCGCTGGAATCCACTGATTCCCCGCGATTCCGATCCACTGATACATCCCGTTTCCCCGTGCTCATGGCATTTCACTCAACTCCGGTTGAAACCCGACCCATCCTCTGCATCGACGACCCTACGCAGTACCCAACCCTTCGGGAAAGCCGGATTCCATCCGACATCGGTCGGCGCCTGTCGTCGCGCCGCACTTCCAAAGATTCCTGAAACGGTTTCCCGGATTGCCCTCGGATTGAACACGTGCGACTCAACAGGGGTCGCTTTCACCTCATGCCGGCCTCCGCTCCCACACCCTTCGATCTCACACCCCGGACCCGGATTGTCTTCGGCCCGGGGACCCTTCCCCGACTGGGTTCCATGGCCCGTGAACTGGGAGGTACGCGGGCACTGCTGGTCACCGACCGCGGCATCGTTGCCGCCGGACACTGTGACCGGGCGATCGTGTCGTTGCGGGATGCAGGACTGGAGGTGGCGCTGTTCGATTCCGTTCGGGAGAACCCGACCACCCTGGATGTCGACCGATGCCTCTCGGTGGCCCGTGAATCCGTGGTGGACCTGATCGTGGGTCTGGGCGGCGGCAGTTCCATGGACACGGCCAAGGGAGCCAATTTCCTGCTCAGCAATGGCGGCGCCATGCGGGACTACTGGGGAGTCGGCAAGGCCACCCAACCCATGTTGCCCCTCATCGCGATCCCCACCACCGCCGGGACGGGAAGCGAATGCCAATCCGCCGCCCTCATCGCCGATGAGGTCACCCACCAGAAGATGGCCTGCCTCGATCCCAAAGCCGCCGCCCGCATCGCTCTGCTCGATCCCGAGCTCACCGTTTCCCAGCCCAGACGTGTCACCGCCGTCACCGGCATCGATGCCCTCGCCCATGCCCTCGAGACAGCGGTCACGCGCCCCCGGAACCCCCTCTCGAGCCTCTATTCCACCGAGGCTTTCCGTCTGACCATACACGCCCTGCCCGGCGTCCTGGCAAATCCGACCGATCTCGAAGCCCGTTCCCGGATGCTCCTGGGCGCCGCCTTCGCCGGCACCGCCATCGAGATGTCCATGCTCGGTGCCGCCCATGCCGCCGCCAATCCCCTCACCGCCCAGTTCAACATCGTCCATGGCGCCGCTGTCGGCCTCATGCTCCCCGGAATCATCCGCTTCAACGCCATCGATCCCGTCTGTCGCGAGATCTATGCGCAACTCGCCCGGCAGGCCGGGCTCGCCGGTTCCCATCTTTCCTCAGGTTCAGCAGTCGATGCCCTCCTCGACGCCCTGATCCATGCCCTGAACGTGGCCGACATCCCGCCCGACCTCTCCACCGCAGGCGCCGATCCCGACCGGATTCCCGACCTGGCTGAATCCGCGGCCCGACAATGGACCGGAGGCTTCAATCCTCGCCCGATCACTCCATCGGATTTCGAGATCCTCTACCGCGAGGCAACCCTTCCTCGCCGCGCATCGTGATCCCCCTTCCTTCGCCCGGCCGCCAGGCGCTTGGTCTCGCCGCCTGGGTGGGCTTCAGCTTCGCGGCAGCCGCTTCATCCCTGCTGGGTTCTCCCGACGAATGGTATGGACGTCTCGACAAACCTTCCTGGAATCCCCCGGGCTGGGTGTTCGGTCCCGCCTGGTCCCTGCTCTACACCCTGATGGGCACCGCCGCCTGGCTCGTATGGCGACAAGGCGGTTGGGCCCGGCAACACACGGCCCTCCGGTGGTTTGTCGTCCAATGGTTCTTCAATGCCCTCTGGACTCCCCTCTTCTTCGGCCTGCATCGACCCGACCTCGCGTTCCTCGAAATCCTGGTCCTGATCGGCGTCCTGACCGTCACCCTGATCCGCTTCTGGAGGACCTCGCGCCCCGCCGGAATCCTTCTGATTCCCTATCTCGCCTGGGTCTGTTTCGCAGCCTTCCTGAACCTGACCCTGTGGCGGCTCAATTCCTGAACCCCGGACGGGCGATGGGTTTCGACCCCACTTTCCAAACGCCCTCGACTGCCTTTCCATCCCCGCAATCCGGGTAGTCTGCACCCAACCCAACTCCGATCGGCGGAATCCAAAAGAAAAAGGCGCCGCGGTGACCTGAGGTCATCCGCGGCGCCCGTTGAAGATCGGACCGCCGGAATCCGGCGAACCGGTTCAGTAAGCGATCTGGTACAGACCCATGGCGTCGGCCGCGGGAACCGTGAAGGTCCGTTCCGTGGTCGTGCCAACCGTGGTCCAGGTGGCATCCGTCAGGGCCGCCTTGCGACGGACCTGGAAGGTGCCGGACCCACCGGTCCAGGTCAGGACAACCTGATCACCGGACAGGCTGGCCGAAGCCACCACGTCGTCGACCACCACCGGCGGATTGATCACCGTGGTGTTGATCGGGATGCCAGCCGCCGTCGGAGCGCCCAACGCCAGGATCTCGGCGTCCGTCATCTTGTAGTTGCGGATCTGGACCGCGTTGACGTAGGCCAACTGGGATTCGCCGTCTTCGTCAGCGAAGAGCAGCAGGCGATCCCGCAGGGTGTGACGACCATCCACCAGGCCGGTTCCACGCGTCTGGTTCTGGAACAGCTTGCCATCGATGAACTTCGAGATGACCGCCTGACCCAGCTCGTTGTTGTCGGTGTGATCGATCGCGAAGACCACGCGATGCCACTGGCCGCGTTGCACGTAGGTCTCGAGATCCTCCGTGTTGCTGTACTGGCCACCGATGCCGGGGCCGCCGTCAGGAATGCCGTCACCGGTCCGATCCGAGAAGTTCAGGAACAGGTCGCCGTCGCCGCTGTTCACCACGCTGTCGATCTGGCTGAAGGAGAACCAGCTGCCGCTGCCGTTTTCAGGGAAGTGGATGTCAATGATCAGGGTCCACAGGTTCACGAAGCCGCCGTCGCCATTGGGGGCGGCATTGTGCTGCATGCTGTAGTAGGTCTCCGCCGTCGATGCCCCGGCGAACCGCAACACGTTCACGCTCTGACCGCCAATGCCCGGGATGCCGAAGCTCGCCGAGGTTCCGAACTGGGTCGCTCCCTGACCGCCAGGACCGTAGGTCAGCGGATAACCCACCGTGGGAGACAGGTCGCCAGCGTTGAAGTCCCAGTGACCGGTGATGGCCGGCGGCTGGGGCGGCGGACGGGTCGCGAACTTCCAGGACTGGTTCTTGGTCGTGGCGCTGTCCGAATAGACCAATCCGATGGTCACCTGGGAGTCACCGGGGAACGGTGTCGTCGGGGTATAGGTCACCGTGGAGACGTTGCCGGCCCGGGTACGGGTCGGGGTCACCGTCTCACCATTCACCGTCATCTGGATGCCCGCCGTGTTCACCGCCGAGGCACCGTCCACGATGGTTGCCGTGATCGTCGGGTCGAGACGCACGCCCGTCGCATTGACCGCAGGAGTCACCGAACTGGTGAAGGGAGACACCGGTGTGCCCGTGGAGGTCTGGAATGCCTTGATCGCCCGCGCATCCGCTCCGTCGTTCACCAGGACCCGTTGGCCAGTCGCCACGTCCACCGAGAAGAACTCCAGGCTCGCGCCGCCGCCGCCCTCGAAGTGGATCAGGCGGAAGGGATACAGACCCGCCTCCGTCACCACGACATCCATCAGGGTGTCCGCCGCACCGCGGCCGCCATCGAAGCTGCCGACGTTGATGCCGTCGAGCGCGTCACGGGGAGGTGCACCGCTGCGAAGCGAGAAGCCGTCATCCGAGTTCACACCCAGGCGGTAGTAGCCCGGGGCGAGTTGCAACCACATGGTCGCTTCGGTGGCGAAGTTGTTGACATCGCTGGGCTCAAGCCCCGGATACCCCACGTCGTCCGGGATGCTTCCAGCGGAAGCGGCCGACTGCTCGAAGTTGATGGTGTTGACCGCGAAGAATCCATTCACCGGACCCAGTACCGCATCATTCACATACGGTTCACCAAAGGTCGGATCGATCAACGTTCCGGCCAACTGTTCCTCGGCGCGGGCGATGCTGTTGGGCAAGGTACCGGAGACAAACGAAGCCCACGCGGTACGGAACAGGATGCCGGCGCTGCCAGCGGTCGCGATCGGACGGGCGATGGCGGCAGGCAGGGTGGCGTAATTGCCAACCGTGAAGCTCCATTCCTGGACGACATCCCGGTTCGCGGAATCCTTCGCCTCGATCCGGACGTTCTGCATGGAGCCCGCCGCCAGAAGCGTGGGGATGGTGTACTGCACCACGGTGGTGGCACCGCTCTGGGTGACCGCTGCGGTCACCACAGCACCATTCACCAGCATGCGCACGCTCTCGAGGTTGATCGCCGAAGCACCCGCCTGGATCTCACCGCGGATCAATGGCAATGCCGGGGCGCCGGAGGAACCAGGCGCCGGGGAAATGTTCTTGAAGAACGAGTTCGCCGAAGCCGTGTTCGCCAGGTTGAAACCCTGGAGACCGGCCCCGTAGATCTCGGCGACATCGGCCGAGGTCAACGCCCGACGCCAGATGCCGACGTCGTCCACCGACAGGTCGCTGAAACGGGCTCCGGTGTCGTTCGCAAAACCGTATCCGCCCGTCCCCTCATTTCCGATGTTGTACTCCAGGCCGAGGTCGAACGTATCGACATCGCCCCGGTTCGCGATGGCGATCCGCGAGACTTCCACGCCGTCCGCGTAGAACACCGCGTCGCCGGTCCGGGTGTGGGATACCACCAGGTGATGCCAGTTGCCGTCGCGGATCACACCGATGTTCGGAGTGTCGAGACGACCCACGCCATTCCCGTCCACACGCGAGTTCCAGTTCCACTTCCATCCGCCGTTGCCCTGTGCTGCGAGCACCCATCCGAGGTTGCCGCCGGATGCCCAGGACTTGTTGCCGATGAAGGCGGGATCACTGGTCCATCCGTTGGCCGGCGCCTTGATCCACATGGCGACCGAGAAATCGGTGTCGGCACCAAAGGCAAGGTCGGTGGGAGCGCCGAGGTTGACGTGCTGTCCGGTCAGCAACTGGACTGCACCGGCCCCGATGACACCGGTGGTGAAGCCGGGTTCGGCTCCGCCAATTTCAGCCTGGACGACTGGGGTGCCGTTGTTCCCGCGCCCGGTGGCGTCGGTGAAACTGCTGTCTAACGGGAGGTGAAGTACGAGGCCGTCGGTCACGGCTGCAAAGGTTGCCGGGGAAAACCCGGCAGCAGCCGCCACCAAGGCCAGCGCAAGACTGCGTCGACTATTGTTGGTCATGTTTATTGGTATTGATGTGATTCTGGCACAGGCCGGCCTACCGGCCTGAATACCGCCAGAATTCTCGAATTCCGACGGCCCGAACCCAGCAAGGCTGCAATCATGCGGCATTCTCTGGTACGGATTGAGACGATCTAATGAAGTTCTCATGGCAGCGTCTACCCCGGAAATGGGGGATGAACAGCCCCGTCCATTCCTCACCTCCGATTCCGCACCCTCCGGACCCCACCCACCAGTTGACCCTCCACGCACCCGGTCCACCCTGCCCCGGATGAAGTCTTCCCCCACCCCGGCTGCCACCCCGACTCGACACCGACTCTGGCTCCCCTCCGGCACTGTCCTCCTCGCGCTCGGTCTCCTTGCCTGGGTTCACCTCCAACCCGACCTCGAACGGAACCTCAAGGCCTGGGCCACCAGCGCCATCCTCATCCTTTCCCTCTCCCTCATCCTGACCTGGTTCCTCCTCCTCAGCCGTCTTCCCACCCGTCTCCGCCTCGCCACCCTCGCCTTCCTCCTCCTCTCCACCCTCCTCGCTCCAGCCATCCTTCGAATCGACGGATCCGTCAGTGGCACAGGCCTTCCCCGCATCACCTGGCGTCGCACTCCATCCCCCTCGCCCCCCAACCACCTGCCCTCCACCCCTTCCTCCATCGCCTCAACTCCCCCTTCGCCAACCGTCCCAGCCAGCCCGGACTTCCCCCAGTTCCTCGGCCCCAACCGTTCCGGCATCGTTCCCAATCCCGGCCTGGTCACCGACTGGAACGTCCAACCTCCCCGCCTCCTCTGGCGGATTCCCGTCGGATTGGGCTGGTCTTCCTTCAGCATCGCCCAGGGCCTCGCCTTCACCCTCGAACAACAGGAAGATCAGGAACGGGTGGTTGCGCGGGACGTCCAGACCGGAGTGGAACGATGGACCCATTCCAATCCAACCCGCTTCTCCGAATGGCAGGGGGGCGACGGCCCTCGCTCCACCCCCACCGTGGTCTCCAACCACCTCTACTCCTACGGCGGAACCGGAATCCTCGACTGCCTGGATCCCCGTACCGGTTCCCCCCTCTGGACCCGGTCCATCCTCAGGGACCTCGCCCAACCCAATCTCACGTGGGGCGTCAGCGCCTCCCCGCTCGTCACCTCCAACCTCGTCATCGTCACCACCGGCGCCGGATCAGGCCCCACCCTGATCGCACTGGACCGTTTCACAGGCGAGACCCGGTGGCAGGCCGGTGCCGACCAGGCCAGCTACGCATCACCCCTCCTCACCGAGATCCACCAACGCCCGGTCGTCGCCTCCCTCAATGCCGCATCCTTCACCCTCCACGACCCCGCTGATGGACGGATCCTGCTCAATCATCCCTGGCCCGATGCCCGGTATCCCAAGGCCGCACAACCCGTTGCCGTCGGTGACAACCGCTTCTTCGTGTCGTCCGGTTATGGTCGCGGGTGCCAGTTGATCCAGGTCCAGTCCACCAACAACACCTACGAGGCCGTCGTGCTCTGGAAAAACCTCGTCATGAAGAATCAGTTCAATTCCGTCGCCGTCCGCGACGGACACCTCTTCGGTCTCGACGACGGTTTCCTCGCCTGTGTCGAGGTCACCACCGGCAAACGCGTGTGGAAGGATGGCCGGTACGGCTCCGGCCAAAGCCTGTTGGTCGATGACCTCATCCTCGTCCAGGCCGAAACCGGGTTCATCGCCCTCGCCGCGGCCAACCCGGCCGGCTTCAGGGAGTTTTCCCGGTTGCCTGCCCTCGGCTCAAAGACCTGGAATCATCCCGTCCTGTCCGGGCGATACCTGCTCGTCCGCAACGATCGCGAAGCCGCCTGCTACGAACTTCCTGTGCAACCGTGAACC
>CAZDYB010000019.1:0-6375 GCA_964509045.1 uncultured Akkermansia sp. | reverse complement strand
GCACAGGCAGCGCTTCCTTCTCCCGCACATTGCGCTCCAGGCGTTGCCGCATCTCCAGGTGGATCTCGTTGGTCACCCCCTGCAGGTGCTGTCGCGCCTCGTCGAACTGGCGCAACCGGATCTTCCACCGCGCCTTGTGCAAAAGGATGCCTTCCCGATCCGGATCGTTGTCCGCCAGCGCCAGGGCTTCCTCCCACGCCTCCAACGCCGCCTGGGCAAGTCTTCGTTCCCCCTCGGCCCGTTCCTCCGCCGTCGGCAATGGCGCCACCTTCACCCCGTAAAAAGTCTGCGCGAAATCAAAGGCGTATCTGAAATTGTGCGGTCGCAATCGCCGCACCTCCCGATACATCGCCAACGCCTTCTCAAACACCGCCGTCTCGTCGCACTGATAGTATTCCCTCGCATCCTTGCGGAACATGAACACCACCGTGGCCAGGTTGTACCGGTACACCGGCTCGAACGGGTTCAGCTCAATGGCCCGTTCATAGGCCGGAAACGCCTTCATGATCGGTCCAATGTGCCCATAGTGATTGGCCAGGTTGTTCCACACCGCCGGATCCTTGGGATCCAGCTCCGAAGCCTTCTCCAGTTCCCGGATCGCCCCTTCTTCATCCCCGGATTCCGCCAGGAAACTCGCAAAGGCATTCCGGGCCGCCGCATAATCCGGGTGCTTCTCCAGCAACACCTCGTACTCGCGCCGGATCTCGCCGTTCAACGCCGCCACCCGCGCCCGCAAGGCCAACTCCGATTCCATCCTCGGATCCGTCGGATCCCCTCCCCGCCGCTCGTTGATCCACTGGCCGATCCGGTCGTCCGCCGCGTCATCCAGTTCCATCACCCGCACCAACTCCGGATAACGCGGGTCCGTCTCCGCCTTCGAGGGCGGCATCGCCGCGACCATGCCGGTCTTCAAGGTCACATAATTGGAAATCGCCACCGGCGCATTGGTGGACAACATCACGCTCAGGGCTCCGACGAGCAGTCCGCTCATGGACCGATCCTACGGCATGCCTCCACCAAGAGAAAGGCATCATCCCAGGTCACCCTGTAACCACCGACATCCACTCCACGTCAACGCCCCTGAAGCATACACAAAGCGATCCATCATGAAGCTCACTCCGTCCCTCATCCTTGCAGCCACGCTGCTCTTCTCCACCGCCGCCGGCATGGCCCAGGAGGCCAAGGAACCCACCCGCCGCCCCAATCGTGAGGCCAATCCGAATCGCGAGATCAATCGCGAAGCCGCCGAGAAACGCCGGGCCGAAGCCGCCAAGCTCACTCCCGAGCAACGCGCCAAACAACGCAAGGAAGCCATGGAAAAGCGCGAGGCCCGCATCCAGGAACTCCGCGCACTCAAGGCCAAGGGCTCCCTGTCCGACGCCCAGGCCAAGCAACTCGAACGCCTTGAGAAACAGTCCGAACGCGCCGCCAAGGCAGGGGAAAAGCGCGATGAGAAACGCGATGAGAAACCCCGCAAAGCCCCACGGAAGGACGAAGCCCCCGCCAAACCCGCCAAACCCGCCAAATAGTCCCTCCAGCCCATCCGCCCGTCGCACAGGCCATGCCCCATCCCTGGGCCATGGCCGTTGTTTACTTTGACCCGTCCCTCCGGGTCCGGTCCGATCCCCGAAACCATGGATTCTTCCGACGCCGAAATCATCGCCGCCGTCCGGGCGGGTGATGTCGGGCGTTTCGAGGAGATCATCACCCGCTATCAACCCCGCCTTTTCGCCACCGCCCGACGCTACGCCCGGCATGAGGATGAGGTGGCCGACACCGTCCAGCAGATCTTCATCCGGGTCTTCCAGAACCTCGACTCCTGGCGGGCCGACGCGCCCTTCGAGCACTGGCTGATGCGCGTCGCCGTCCGGATCTGTTACGACGTGCTCCGATCCCATCAACGCAATCGTGAGCATCCCATGACCCACCTCTCGGATGAGGAATGCGACTGGCTCGAGAAGCACGCCGTCGCCCCGGACGATTCCGGAACCGATGCCGATGCCGCAAGAACCCTGGTGGAACAGGCCCTCGCCCAACTCTCCCCCGCCGCCCGCCTGGTCCTGACCCTGCTCGAACTCGAAGACCGTTCCGTCCGGGAAATCGCCAGTCTCACCGGCTGGTCCATCCCACTCGTCAAGGTCCGCGCCTTCCGCGCCCGGGCCGAAATGCGTCGCATCCTTACCCGGATGGGAGTCGAAAAGTATCTTTGACCCCGGACAACCACCCTTGTAACCCCGCACCCATCGATACCGTCCAGCCCCCTGTCGTCATGAAACTCGAAGGCCTTCGCCAAAAGCTGATCCGCTCCGCCCGGCTGCACCCGCCCTCGGACCACGTCCCCTACGCCTTCGAGCAACGGGTCCTCCATTCCCTCCGCACCCTTCCCCGTCCCGATCCCGCCCTGCCCTGGGTCACCGGCCTCTGGCGCGCCGCCGCCTGCGCCCTCACCGTCACCACCCTCCTCGGCGCATTCCACTGGCGTTCCCTCCAACACCCGGTCGCCGCCGCAGATCTGCCCGCCGATCGCGACCTCCTCGAACTCGCCATCCTCAGCGACCTCGAACTCGCCGCCCAAGACGCCTCCACCGCATGGTAGCCTCCTGGAAGATCACCGCCGCCGCACTCCTCCTCTTCGGGACCGGCATCGTCACCGGCATCTTCCTCCGGGATGGCCTCCTTCACCCCACCCCACCAGCCCCCATCTCCACCCCTGCCACCGACCCTTCCCCCGTCAGCGCCGCGCCCACCAATCCACCCCGACTCCGCATCACCGCCCGCCCCCCCGGATGGCAACGGCTCGAAGCCATCCGCCGCATCGAATCCGAAGTCCAACTCTCCGAATCCCAACGCCGGACCATCCATGAGATGATCCGAGCTTCCGAGGAACGCATCCGCTCCGAATGGGACCCCCTGCTCCCCCGGCTCCAGGCCGAGGTCCGGGATCTCCGCCGACGCATCGGCGCAGAACTCACCCCCGAACAACGCCAGCGCTTCGATGCCCTCCTGGATCGTCGTGATCCCAATGCTCCCGCACGGTTTCCACGCCGCACCAATTCGAATCCCGCTGCCGTCCGCTGATTCCCGCTTCCTCCCCGTTCACCCTTTCCCTCCCGACCCGTCCGGCGACATCCTCCGGACATGAGTCTCCCCTCCTTCATCCTCGCCCTCGGGTTGGTCCTGCCCATCGCCGCCGCCGAGACCACCTTCACCCCGCTCTTCAATGGCCGCGATCTCTCCGGATGGGTCAACGTCAATTGCGCCCCGGAAACCTTCACCGTCCGCGACGGCATGATCCACTGCGACGGCATCCCGACCGGCGCACTCCGCACCGAGCGTCAGTACGAGAACTTCATCCTCGAACTCGAGTGGCGGCACCTGAAGCCCGGTGGCAATGCCGGGGTGTTCATCTGGTCCGGTCCGCTCCCCGCCATCGGTCAACCCTTCCTCCGCGCCATCGAAGTCCAGGTCCTCGACCACGGCTACGGCCACTCCGACTGGTTCACCACCCACGGCGACATCTTCCCCATCCACGGCTCCCGCATGAAACCCATCGGACCCAGCCGCGGCGACCGGAGCTTCCCCAGCGCCCACCTCAGCAAGGGCACTCCCGAGTGGAACAAATACCGCATCGAAGCCCGCAACGGCGTCCTCCACCTCGCCGTCAACGGCACCGTCGTCTCCGGCGGCACCGACTGCTCCTGGCGCAAGGGCTACATCGCCCTCGAATCCGAGGGCGGCATCGTCGACTGGCGCAACCTCCGCATCCTCGAACTTCCCTCCACCCAACCCGCAGCCACCGACTCCGCACCCGACGCCGAACCCTGGACCTGTCTCTACGACGGACGTTCCCTTCGCGGCTGGGAAACCCCAGAGAACGTCGTGGGTATCTGGAAACCCTCCGACTGGGTCCTGCGCGCACGCACGGCCGCCATCCTCTGGCACTCCACCCGACTCGATTCCGGCCGGATCTTCCTCGACTGGAAATGGCCGGCCAAACCCTCATCTCCCGTGCCGCCAATCGTCCTCCAGGCTCCCGGCTCGGACACCCTCATCACCCTCCCACCCCAACCCGCCGCACCCCTCGACGGCTGGTACCCCATCGAACACCCGCGCACCCGCACCACCGCCCAGATCCACCTCAACCACCAGTCCGTCGGCACCCTCCCCCTTCCCGCCGGCCCACTCCGATTCGGCATCCAATCCCCCGCCAGCGGCATCGACATCTCCAGCCCATTCCACATCCAGGACCGGTGAGGAGACGGAGACAAGTGCAACCCCTCCGAGGTTGGCGGATGCCATTGGGGACCGTTGACCCGCATCACCGACTGATGTAGAAAATGACTCAAACAGGCGTCCACATGGCATATTTGAGCTGTTGAGCCGCATCATTGACACCAAATCAACATCACTCCTGAACGAATCATGACTCGAACCCAGATCCAACTGCCCGACGAGCTGTACCTGCGGGCCAAGTCTTTTGCTGCGGCCCGGGAAATCTCCATCGCCGAGGTCGCACGCAGGGGAATTGAGCTCTTCATCGCTCGTTACCCGGCATCTGCGATCCCTCCCGGTGAGTGGAAACTTCCCACCGTGGATGCAGGTGGAATCCGGGTTCCGCTGGAGCGACTCCGGGAAATCTCTGCCGATGAAGAATCCAAGCGAGGCATGGAATGACATCCATCGACACCAATATTCTGCTGCCCGCGGTGGAATCATTCAATCGCCTGCACCCGGCAGCAGCGTCGTTCCTTGGTTCGCTTCAAGAACGTCACGACGTGGCCCTCTCGGAGTTCGTGTTGCTGGAACTTTACGGACTGCTTCGCAATCCGACCGTGCTCAACAAACCACTGACCGCTCCGGCAGCCCTTCAAGTCTGCCTCACCTTCCGAAATCACCCGCGTTGGTCGATCATCGGGTTCCCGCCCGACAGCCGGGAGTTTCATGACGATTTCTGGCCGCGCCTCGGGAAGCCTGGGTTTGCCCGACGACGGGCATATGACTGGCGGATTGCGCTGAGCCTGCTCAAGAGCGGAATCACGGAATTCGCGACGGTCAACACATCCGACTTTCAGGGATTCGGCTTTGCCAAAGTCTGGAATCCATTGGCGGACTGAAAGCGATGGATACCGCAGGCGAATCCTCGTGCCGCATCTGCCCCCTTCCAGTACCGGATACCCGGGCATGAGTTGGTCACCCCTCATTATGTGCCCTACCAGTCTCTTCGTGACTTCAACTCGGCGGCTGATGGCGTTTTCAACCCGAAGGGGTGGGAGCTGTTAGCCCGGGGTGTCGGCTGCAGATGGTGACGTGGGCCTGCGTCTCAAACCTGCCGAGGGCAGCGCCGACACCATTCTCCGGAGCAACGGGGCACTCCAAGCAGTTTCAAAAGTAAGGACTGACCCCTTGCCGGACCCCTTGCCCGTCACAGGGTGATGGGCTTCAACCCGAAGTAAGGGGCGGCGGCGACGAGGTGGCGGTCGTTGCTGAAGACCTCTTTCAGTCCGGCCTCCGCAGTGCAGGTCAGGTGCAGGGCGTCGGCGGCGCGAAGGAAGACTTTTCCCGAGAGTCCGGCCATCCGCCGAGCCTGTGCCTCGACGAGTTCCGAAGTGACAGGAAGCGGGGTCCAGAGCCGATCCTGAACGTCTGCGGCGACTTGCGCTGACAGCAGGCGGAATTGAGGAGCCGTCAGGCGCCCGTCCCGTAGATGCCGATGCAGCGTCGCAACCAATTCACCCCAGCCGATCAGGCAACAGACGACGTCACCGGAGGTCTGGGCCCGGGCCCGCACGGCGAGGCTGTCAGGCTCAAGGAGATACAGTTTGGCCAGGTAACAGGAGTCGAAGTAGATCATCGTCCATCGCGTCCGCCCGAAATGATTTTCGTGCTCAAGGGGCCTCCGAGGGGACGCTCCAACAACGGTGCGACGCCGGGCAGCAGTCGACGCCGGAGAAAGGGGTTGGTCTTCGCCGGTTCGAGGACCGGGAGGAGGCGGGCGATCGGGCGCCCCCGTTCGGTGACGATGACCTCGCGTTCCTCGGTCACTCGCCTCAACCAATGACCGGTGCGGCCGTGCAATTCCTTGATCGAGATCGTTGTCATGACGCGGAAGGTGTCACTGGTGTCACCTGCGGTCAATCGACGGCAACGGCTCCCCGGCCACCGGTCCGCCGTACGCTACACGACGCTGGTCGTGGACCTGGAATCGCCCGGCAGCTTCAGGCCTCCCATGGGGCTTGCCATCCCGATCCGAAGATCGAAGTGGTCCGGTGCGGAGCTACTTCCCCACATCGACCTTGCGGGCTTCCTCCACCTTTCGCAGTGCGGATGCCTTTTCCTTCTCGCTGGGCTTGCCCCAGATCAAGCGATTGGGCTTGG
>CAZDYB010000018.1:9666-18711 GCA_964509045.1 uncultured Akkermansia sp. | reverse complement strand
CCCCACACCCTCCCCAACCCGCACCCCACAGTCGAGCTCCGGCAATCAATCGCCCCACCCCCTGACCGGAGCGGCGACGTTCGGTCGCCGTCCTGCTCATCCGGCAAGCAACCCTTGCCGCTCCGGACAAATCCCCACCCTTCGCACCTGTGAGCCCCCTGTGTCCCCTGTGGTGAATCCGCCCTGATCAACACAGACCGAGATGCGCCCCCAGCATTGCAGCCCACCCGGACTTGCCCCCTTCGCCCGATAGGACAGTCTCTCCCAACGACTCCATCGCACGCCTTATCCCCATGCACTACTTCACCCCCTGCACCCCGGACGGATCCATTTCATCCATCCAGTTCGATTCCCCGTCCCACTTCACGTGCAGCGCCCATTTCGAGATCCCCGATTCCGTCCGACCCCATTTCGACAACGGCAGCCTGCCCGTCTTCGCCGCCCGCAGTCGCATCTGTCGCCTCGGCATCAGCATCACCCCGCTCTCCGCGCCCGTCATCCAGGGCAACCACTGCGAACTCCTCCTCGCCGGACGCGCCGTCATCCCCGGGTACCAACTCGATGCCATCCTCCAGTCCAGCCTCGTCCCCGGCGTCGGCATCGGACGCCTCATCGCCTGTGATCCCCGTCAACGTTGCGGCGCCAGCGAAGCCCATGAAGCCCTGGTCCAACGTCAATTGCTCCTGCCCCGCGGCTATTCCCTGCTCGCCGATGGCACCGTCGACTTCGCCCCGCAGTTCTGTCGCTACGATTTCCCCACCCCGATCAGCGGCGATCAACTCTTCGCCATCCTCAACCGGCAGTACGGCAAGGAACTCCTCAACACCCTCCAGTACCGGACCAGTGTCGATGCCCTGATCCTCCAGCCCGGCGAAGGGGTCATCACCTCCTGCTCGATGTTCCTGCACCGGCACTTCCTGGTCCTCGACACCGATGCCGGCGAATCCGCCGCCCACCTTTCCGCCCGCATCCTGGATCCGGTCGAAACCCGGCTCTCCAAGGTCTTCCTCGAGTTCGAGAACACCACCCAGTCCGTCGTCGTCAATCCCCGCGCCCGCGCCCGCATCTACCGGGCGGATCAACGCGATTACTCCACCCGCACCGTCGTCGCCGTCGGATCCATCCCCACCAACGAACGCGGACTCCGGTCGTTCGAACAGATCGAGGCCCTGTTCAACACCGCACGCCGACTCTCCGGCAACACCCCCGGTCGCGTCGTGTGTGAAGCCGGTGATGGCCCCTTCGATGTCGCCCAGATCACCGAGACACTGGGCTCGGGAAGTCACGGCGCACGCTGCGTCCTCCACGCTCCGCGCCATGCCTTGCAACGCAATCCCGAAGCCATGCGCCGACGCGCCCGCGACCTGGCTTCAAGCCATCGACTTCCTGCCGACAAACCGTTCGTCCTGTTCTCCGAGTACTTCCCCGACACCGTCGAATACCCGGAACTGCTCGCCGCCGCCGCCGCCGGCAACCTCAAGGCGCTGGTCTTCCGACAGGCCTCCGCCGAACGCGGCCCCTTCTTTTCTGAACGCGATCACGTCCGCATGGGCGATCTCGTCGATTTCGGCACCGAGATCTTCTGGGCCAATCCCCAACTCCGACACGTCGCCCGCCTGACCCAGAAGGAACGCCGGGCGTTCTTCGTTCCCGAAGACAAGGTCGAGTCCTTCCAGGATTCACTCATCATGGCCGTGTACGGCTCGGTCATGGATCTCAATGACATCGATCAGGACCGTCTCGCCCGGGTCCTGGGTCGGTTCAAGGAACTGTTCGGGGACAGCCTCACCTTCCTCACCGGTGGCGGCGGCGGCGTCATGCAGCACGTCTCGGAAATGGGCGCCGCCCTCAACCTCATGGTCGGCTGCAATTACCTCGAGAACGCCGACCAGAACATCGAACCCGGCATCGGCTTCTATCAGATGTTCCAGGGCGGATCCCGTCACATGCGCCAACGCTGGTTCGAGGTCGGCCGCTTCCACTTCTTCTGCATCGGCGGCCTCGGCACCCTCGAGGAAATCGGCCTCACCCTCACCGACATCAAACTCGGCCTCCTCAACCGCGAACCCATCGTCTTCTTCGGCCGCGAAACCGCCGACCTCTACTGGCGCGATCTCCAGTCCCAGATGACCCGCATGGTCGATGCCGGACGCGCCCCTCGCTGGATCACCGACAACCTCCTGGTCACCGACAACCCCGACGACGTCATCGCCTTCTACCAACGGATCCTGCAGATCGCGTGAACGGCGTCTTCACAAGCCGACCAGGGACATGGAACAACGGCTTCTTCGCCAACCTGCCCGACAACGGCACCACGTGGCATGAGCCTGGAAAAGGCTGCTGAAACCACCGATGCCACCGACGCTACCGATGGACAGGGACTCGGTGGTCCAGCCCCTCCTTCTGCGGAATCGGCGAAATCTGCGGCCAGGTGAACTGCCGGTTTGAGGATGAGTTCCCGAGGTGCGGGCACTTCTTCGGAAGCAAGGATTGGAAGACCAGCCAGGTCAGGTGGACCGGGTCCCGGGTTGATCCCGTCTTGCCGGATGGCAGACTCCCCAAACCTTGGTTGCCCACGGTTCTGGCGCTAATCTTGCCCCATGCGCAGCTCCCCCCGTTCCCAGGCCCTCTTCGCCGAGGCCCTCCAACACATCCCCGGCGGCGTCAATTCCCCCGTCCGCGCCTTCCGCGGGGTCGGTGGCCAACCCTTCTTCGTCCAGTCCGCCAGGGGTTCCCATGTCACCGATGTCGATGGACGCGAACTCATCGACTACGTCCTGACCTGGGGCCCGGCCATCCTAGGCCACGCCCATCCCAGGGTCATCCGCGCCGTCCAGGAAGCCGCCGCCCGTGGCACCAGCTTCGGCATCCCGCATCCCGGCGAAGTCGAGATCGCGCGCCGGGTAAAGTCACTCGTCCCAGGCGTCGACCGCATCCGCTTCTGCAACTCGGGCACCGAAGCCTGCATGTCCGCCATCCGCCTCGCCCGCGGCTTCACCCATCGCGACAAGATCGTGAAATTCGACGGCTGCTACCACGGCCACGCGGATTCCCTCCTGGTCCGGGCCGGATCCGGCGCCCTGACACTCGGTCAACCCGACTCCGCCGGCATCCCGGCCGACCTCGCCCGCCACACCCTCGTCCTGCCCTTCAACGACATCGAAGCCCTCGAAGCCATCTTCCGGATCCACGGACCCGAGATCGCCGGGGTGATCCTCGAACTCGTTCCCGCCAATGCCGGCCTTTACCTGCCCCGCGCCGGTTTCCTGGAGCGTCTCCGCCAGCTCACCCGCGACCACGGCACGGTGCTGATTGCGGACGAAGTCATGACCGGGTTCCGTCTGGGTCCCGCCGGCGCCCAGGGGATCCTCAATCTCCAACCCGACCTCAGCTGCTTCGGCAAGGTCATCGGCGGCGGCCTCCCTGTCGGCGCCTTCGGCGGTCGGGTCGACATCATGGACCAACTGGCGCCGCTCGGTCCGGTTTACCAGGCAGGCACCCTCAGCGGGAACCCCCTCGCCATGGCTGCCGGTCTCGCCACCCTGGATGAACTCCTCGATACCTCCGCCTATGCCCAACTCGAAATCCTCGGCGCCCAACTCGAGGAAGGAATGACCGATGCTGCACGCCATGCCGGCATCCCCGTCCGATTCCAACGCATCGGCTCCATGTTCTGCGCCTACTTCACCGAAGCCCCTGTCTGGAATCTTGCCGACGCACTGCAGTCGGATCGCGCCCGCTTTGCCCGCTTCTTCCACGGCATGCTCGAAGAGGGGGTCTACCTCGCTCCCAGCCAGTTCGAAGCCGGATTCCTTTCCACCGCCCACACCGCGTCCGACATCGAACAGACCGTGCAATCCGCCGCCAAGGTCATGGCAACCCTCGGGTGATTCCTGAATCGGACCGGTGACCTTCACTCGCCGTCCACAGGATGTGCAGCATCGGCGGGTCGAACCCGGCTTCCATCCCGGAAGCGGGGAAAGCCAGGGGCGCCTCGCCGTTGGCAGGGCGCCCCTGACCAGACCCCCGATCCAGGCAACACAGCAGGTCGCCCGGTCGGGCTGATGATCCCATCCATCCCTGCTCCCCGAACTCGGCTCCCAACTTCCAACACACACACACACACACTGAGCAGGAGCCCGGGACGTACTCGCTTGCAGCACGGACGGATCAGACCCGAGTTTCACACCCCCAAGAACCGATCAATCGACCGGAAAGGCCTTTGAGTCGGATCCGTTGGCATGCACTCGCTGCCGGGCACTTTGGACCCCCATCCTCCATGCCCAGACGAAGTCAGTATTGTCCGTGTACCTGCGGACACAAGGGAGAGTTGTTCACAGCCCGGGATTTGTTGGCAATCATCCTCCCCATCCCGTCCCACTCTACCAAATTCGGGGTGTCCTACTCCGCCATCAAGCCTATCCTCGTCCAGATTCGTCCCGCTCCTGTCATGCGCTTGCCGACATCACCCCGGTCCCTGCCTCTCCTGTGTCTCGTCACGGGTCTGGCCCACGCCGCCGTCCCCGATTTCGAACGGCAGATCCAACCGTTGCTCTCCGAGCACTGCCAATCCTGTCACGGCGATCGCAAACAGGAGTCCGGACTCCGCCTCGATCATCCCGACCTCGCCCGCAAGGGAGGCGATCACGGTCCGGCCCTCATCCCGGGCAACGCCGCCGATTCCCTCCTCCTTCAGGTCGTCCAGGGCCACCACCCCGAGTTGCCCCGCATGCCGCATCGGAAGGATCCCCTTGCCCCCGACGAAATCAGCCTGCTCCGGGACTGGATCCAGGCCGGTGCCGAATGGCCTGCCACCGCCGCAGCCACGATCGTCGCAACCCCTCCCCACTGGGCCTTCACCCCCATCCAGCGCCCCACACCACCCACCGTCCCGGCCCCGCTCGAGACGGGTCATCCCATCGACCGCTTCGTCCGCGATCGCCTGCCCGCCCTCGGCCTCCAACCGTCCCCTGAAGCGGATCGTGCCACCCTGCTCCGTCGGGTCAGCCTCGATCTCACCGGTTTGCCGCCGTCACCGGCCGACATCGATGCGTTCGTGGCGGACACGGCATCGGACGCCTTCGAGAAGCGGGTGGAAGCACTGCTGGCTTCGCCCCACTACGGGGAACGTTGGGCTCGTTGGTGGCTCGATGCGGCGCGCTATGCGGATTCCAACGGATTCGAAAAGGATCGGACCCGCACCATCTGGCCTTGGCGCGACTGGGTGATCCAGGCGCTCAGCGCCGACAAACCCTTCGACCGGTTCACCCTCGAACAGCTTGCCGGGGATCTCCTCCCGGATGCCGGCATCCAGGAACGGGTGGCCACTGGTTTCCTCCGCAATTCCATGGTCAACATGGAAGGCGGCATCGAACCCGAAAAGTTCCGCGTCGAGGCCATGATCGACCGCGTCGATTGCGTCACGCGCACCTGGCTCGGCCTCACCCTCGCCTGCGCCCAATGCCACAATCACAAGTACGATCCCCTCTCCCAGGCCGAATACTTCCGCTTCTACGCCTTCCTCAACCAGGATGACGAACCCCGCCTGGAGATTCCCGATCCCGGCCAGCAGTCCCGACGCGATGCCATCGTTGCCGAGGCCCGCGCCATCGAGGATCGCACCCGGGATTCCCTCACCGACGCCCCGGCCCAGCTCGAACGTTGGCTCGCCGACACCGCCGTCCGGACCGGCTCCTGGGAGTTCCTCAGCCCCCAGGAATGGCATTCCCAACCGATGAAGTTCGAGAAGCTCGAAGACCTCTCCCTGCTCGGTGGCGGCGATATCTGGAACAATTCCGTCGTCCGCCTCTGGATCGATGTCCCCCATACCAACATCACCGGGTTCCGCCTCGAAGCCCTCAACGACGCCAATCTCCCCTTCAACGGTCCGGGCATGGAAGGCGATGGCGGTTTCAACCTCTGCGAGTTCACCGTCGATGTCACCCCGCTCTCCGAACTGACCCATCCCGACGCCGGCTCCACCCAGTTCAAGGCCACCACCAACCGTATCACTTTCTCCCGAGCCCTCGCCGACGCCTGGGCCGACGGCGGGCATCCCACCAACGCCATCGACGGCGTCCTCGACCGCAATGGGTGGCACACCGCCTTCACCCAGGGCCGTCGCAATCAGGAACGCCGCATCGTCTTCGAATCCGCCGAACCCTTCGGTTTCCCCGGTGGCACCCGCCTCCACGTCACCCTCTGGCACAGACCCAAGGAATCCAAACTCTCCAACCACCTCATCGGCCGCTTCCGCCTCGCCCTCACCACCCAATCCACGCCGCTCGACGTCGATCCCCTCAGCGTCGCCCAACGCGCCGTCGCAGCCCTCCCCCCGTCCACCCGCACCCCTGCCCAACAACGCGACCTGTTCCGCGAATGGTTCCTCCATGACCCCGCCTTCGCCTCCGTCGCAACCAACTGGGATGCCGCCTGGGAAGGATGGCCCCGCGCGGATCTCACCACCCTCGCCCTCAGCCTCCGCCCTCTCCACCGCGCCACCCGCATCTTCAAGCGCGGCGACTGGACCCGCCCCACCACCGAGGTCGAACCCGGCGTCCCCGCCGTCCTCAATCCGCTCCCCACCGATGCCCCCCCCAACCGCCTCGGTCTCGCCCGCTGGATCATCGATCCCGCCAACCCCCTCACCTCCCGCGTCATCGTCAATCGCGTCTGGCAATCCCTCTTCGGTCAGGGCCTCGTCATCACCCCGGAAGATTTCGGTACCCGGGCCGAACTCCCGTCCCACCCTGAACTGCTCGACTGGATCGCCCGCGAATGGATCCAACCCGTGTCCCATCCGGGCACACCCTGGTCCCTCAAGCGTCTCCACCGCCTCATCGTCACCTCCGCCACCTACCGCCAGTCCTCGCGCGTCACACCGGACCTGATCGAAAAGGATCCCTACAACCGCTGGCTCGCCCGCGGCCCCCGGTTCCGCGTCGATGCCGAGATGGTCCAGGACATCGCCCTCCAGGCCGCCGGACTCCTTTCACCCAAGGTCGGTGGCCCCTCGGTGTTCCCGCCCCTTCCTGAAGGCGTCATGAGCCTGTCCTACGGACCCATCTCCTGGAACGTCAGTCCGGGCGACAACCGGTATCGCCGCGCCCTTTACACCTTCTGGAAACGGTCCGTGCCCTACCCCGCCCTCACCACCTTTGACGCCCCCACCGCCGATCAGAGCTGCGTGCGGCGCATGCGCTCCAACACCCCGCTCCAGGCCCTCGTCACCCTCAACGAACCCACCCTCAACAACGCCGCCCGCTGGCTCGGCTGGCGTGCCCTTCAGGAAGGCGGTTCCAACGACGAAGCCCGCGCCATCCATCTCTTCCGCCAGGTCCTGGGACGTCGACCCGATCCCGCCGAGGCCGCCGCACTGGTCCGGCTCGCCCACGATCTGCGTTCCGATTTCAAGGGACGTTCAGGCGATGCCCCGGTGTTCGCCTTCTCCGATCCACAGAACCCGCCACCCCTCGCCCCCGGCGCCACCGCCATCGACGCCGCCGCCTGGACCGGTGTGGCGCGGGCTGTCCTCAACCTCGACGAAGCCATCACCAAGGAGTGACCCCCTCCAACCCACCTTCTCAATCCCATGAACCTCCTCCACGAACTCGCCAACGAACGCTCACGTCACCTCAGCCGGCGTTGGTTCTTCAAGGACTGCTCCCTAGGCCTCGGTGGCATCGCCCTCGCCTCCCTCCTCGGAGACCGCGGCCGCGCCGCCACGAACGTCGGCGCACCCAATCCCCTCGCACCCCGCGCTCCCCATCACGCCCCAAAGGCCAAGTCCATCATCTACCTGTTCATGGCCGGCGCACCCAGCCAGCTCGAGCTCTTCGACTACAAACCCACCCTCCAGAAGTACAACGGCAAGCCCGTTCCCAAGGACGTCCTCGGCGGCCAGACCTACGCCTTCATCAAGCCCGATTCCGCCATCTACGCCCCCGAGTTCGCCTTCAAGCAACACGGCCAGTCCGCCCAGTGGATCTCCGAGGCCTTCCCCCATCTCGCCACCGTCGCCGATGACATCGCCGTGGTCCGGTCCATGACCACCGATGCCTTCAACCATGCCCCGGGCCAGATCTTCATGAACACCGGCTCCCAGCAGTTCGGCCGGCCCAGCATGGGTTCCTGGGTCACTTACGGGCTCGGATCCGAGTCCCAGAACCTCCCCGGCTTCGTCGTCCTCAACTCCGCCGGCGGCCTCAGCGGCGGCGGTGGCAATTACGGCTGCGGCTTCCTCCCCACCGTCTACCAGGGCGTCCTCTTCAGGAACGGTCGCGATCCCGTCCTCTACCTCAACAACCCCAACGGCCTCTCCAATTCCGCCCAACGCCGTACCCTCGACGCCGTCCGCGAACTCAACGAACACCGCCTCGGCATCGTCGGCGATCCCGAGATCGCCACCCGCATCAATGCCTTCGAGCTCGCCTACCGCATGCAGATGAGCGCCCCCGAACTCGTCGACCTCGCCCGCGAACCCAAACACATCCTCGAGATGTACGGCGCCGAACCCGGCAAGGCTTCCTTCGCCAACAATTGTCTCCTCGCCCGGCGCCTCGTCGAACGCGGCGTCCGCTTCGTCCAACTCTTCCACGAAGCCTGGGACCATCACTCCGACGTCAAGGGCGGCGTCAAGGGCCAGGCCGGCAACACCGACCGTGCCTGCGCCGCACTCATCCGCGATCTCAAGGCCCGCGGCCTCCTCGACGACACCCTCGTCATCTGGGGCGGCGAATTCGGTCGAACCCCCCAGGTCGAGGCCAGCGCCGAACTCGGCCGTTCCCTCGGCCGCGATCATCATCCCCAGGCCTTCACCTACTGGATGGCCGGCGGTGGCATCAAACCCGGCCTGTCCCTCGGCGAAACCGATGAATTCGGTTTCAACATCGTCCGTGACCGCGTCCACGTTCACGACCTCCACGCAACCCTCCTCCACCAACTCGGGTTCGATCACGAAAAGCTCGTCTACCGCTTCCAGGGCCGCGACTTCCGCCTCACCGATGTCCACGGCGACGTCGTCCACAAACTCCTCGCCTGATCCCT
>CAZDYB010000018.1:0-9656 GCA_964509045.1 uncultured Akkermansia sp. | reverse complement strand
CTGGCAGACTCCCGTCGCCCTCCTCATCGTCGCCCTCGCCGCCGCCGCCTTCCTCTGGCGCCAGTTCCGTCCACGCCGGTTCTCCCTCACCCGCGACACCGCCTGCGGTTGCGCCTCCCGACCCGGTGGCGCAAAGCCCCCCGGCTACGTCGTCCATGGTCGCCGTGGCGAACCCCAGCAGGTCACCCTCAAACCCTGACCCCCACGCCATGGCCCCACCCTTCAACCCTCACCTCCTCCACGTCCTTCACCCTTTCCTCCGCCTCGTCGTCGCCCTCGCCCTGGCCTGTTCCCTCGCCCGGGCCATCGACATCCCCACGGAGCGCCAACGCGAAGACGGCGCCCGCCTCGCCGCCCATCTCCGTTCCCAGCGCCCCGCAGAAAACCTCACCAACTCCGGCACCCTCCGCATCCGCGATGCCTCCGGTCGCCGTCGCGAACTGCCCGTCATCATCACCACCTTCTCCGAAGCCGATTCCTGGATGGTCCGTTACGAGGCCCGTTCGCGCACCAATACCCCCGTCGAATCCCTTACCGTCCACTTCTCCGCCGATGCCCCCCCGCGTTACGAATCCACCACTCCGGATTCAGCCACACCCGCTGTCCAGCCCTTCGCCGGCACGGATTTCTGGCGATGCGACCTGGGCCTGGAATTCCTGCATTGGCCGGATCAGCGGGTGGTGAAACAGGAACTCAGCAACGGTCGGATGTGCTGGGCACTCGACAGCTACAATCCCGGCACCAACGGCTACGCCTCGGTCCGTTCCTGGGTTGATACCGAGTTCCAGGCCCTGCTCCGCGCCGAGGCCTACGATGCCATCCGACGCAAGGTGAAGGAGTTCTCCACCGGCAGCTTCCGGCAGGTCACCACCAGCGACGGCCGCGAGATCTGGATGCTCAAGGATATCCGGATCCGGACCGAGTTCCGCGACACCCGCACCGAACTCATCTACGACGTCCCCACCGAGTGATCCGTGGCAGTCGAAGTCACGAGACGTCATCCACATCCCTCACCCATGTCCGCTTCTTCCCCACGCACCCTCCACTGCGCGGGCTTGTCCCTTGAAGTCGGCCTGGCCCCCTGGGATGCCGTCGCCTGCGGCTTCCCCGTGGGTCAGATCCTGTCCGTCCGATCACATCCCGACGGATCCGATCCCGGGGATTGGCAGGCTCTCGAAGAATGGATCCAAACCGAACAACTGGGGCTCGTCTCATGCCGACTCCCCCATCATCAACTCCCCGAAAGCATCCGCCTGGGTTCAGCCGGCTTTCACTGCATTGAATGGGTCGTCCAGCCAACCCTCGATCTCACCGCAGACATCGGTCGACCCGATCCCGACATTGAACTGGTACCCGCCGTTCCCGCCCATCTCCCCATCCTCGCCGACATCGCCGGCTCCGCCTTTGCCACCGACCGTTTCAGCATGGATCCGCGACTCCCCCGTGCCGCCGCCGGCATCCGATACCGTCGCTGGGTCGAGAGCACTCCAGGCCATCCGGTACAACGGATGGATTCGGTGATGATTCAGGGAGCGGTCGCCGGATTCTTCATCACCGAGACCGGCCCGGACGGCTCGGTCTACTGGCATCTCACCGCACTTTCCCCGGAACTGCACGGACGCGGTTGGGGCCGACGCACCTGGCTCACCGTCCTTGCCCGGCATCGCGAGCAGGGAATCCGCTCCGTCCGCACCACCATCTCCCTGCGCAACACACCGGTGGTCAACCTCTACGCCCGCCTCGGATTCCGCTTCAGCCCGCCCTCCATGACCCTCCACCTCGTTCCCTGACCCGTGGGCAAAGCTCCGGGGACACGCAACTCCCCCCCTACCCATTCCATCGCCCCATCTCCCAATCCCAACGGGATTCCGGCCCCCAACCCAGGGTTGCCGAGCATGCGAGAACACCCTGGGTGACACGCCCCAACCCGACACCAACCGCAACGCGGTTGCGGCCGGCACCGCCAAGTTTCCCGCGAAGCTGCGAAATGGCAGGCCCGCCCCCTCCCCGCGTTCCCAGCGTCTCCGCGCGAACCCTCCGGTTCCCCTCCCATCCACCCTTCCGTGAAATCCGTGATTCAAAATCTTCTCGTGCCCATACCTCTACATCCCCCAAGTCCTGACCACCTTGGAACTGGGATTCTTGTCCGACCCAGTTAGGTTTCGGACATGACCAAGACTTCGATTGAATTGAGCGAAGTGGGCGCCCGGATGGCCGAACTGACTCCGTTGATCCGGGCCGGGGCCGTCATCACGCTCCTTGAGGCCCAACACCCGGTGGCTGAAATCCGACCCCTGGAAGTCCTGCCCTCGGGTCGCCGGCCGTTTGGATTGGCGAGGGGCACGTTTGAGGTGCCGGAGTCGTTTGCCCAGGCTGATTCCGAGGTGGAAATGCTCTTTGGCGAGCCGAAGCCATGCGGCTGCTGCTGGATACCCATACAGCCCTCTGGATGTTCGCCGGCAGTCCCCGGATCGGTCCCGACCTGCAGTCGGTCCTGACGGATCCCAGCAATGAGGTTTTCTTCAGTGACGCCAGTGCCTGGGAAATCGTCATCAAGCACTCGCTCGGGAAGCTGCCTCTTCCGGAAGGGCCAGACCTGTGGGTGCCTCGGATGGTTGAACAGCACCTGCTGGGTTCCCTTCCGATCCAACGCGAGGCTCTATTCCGCTGGGGCACCCTGCCGCCGATTCACCGTGACCCCTTTGACAGGTTGCTGGCAGCCCAGGCGGATTGTTCAGGATGTGATTTGGTCACCTGTGATCCAGTGCTGAATCGTTACCCCATCCAGACTGTTTGGCTCTGAGCCTGCCCAGGTTGGCTGGCACCGCCAGCAACAAGACGGGCGCCTGAAAGCAGGGGCGCAGCCACCTCTTCACCCATTTGAGGACCTGACCCAGATCTGCCCAAACCACAACGCGGTTGCGGCTACCCACAACAACGACATCCATCCCAGCCTCCTCCGTGGTTCAACCCGGTGGTCATCTTTGGGATCTTCCGCTGTCATGTCGTGGGTCATCCTGATTGTCGCGGGGTTGTTCGAAATGGGTTGGGCCATCGGACTCAAATACACCCACGGCTTCACCCGGCTCTGGCCCACGGTGGGCACCGTGATCTCCATGCTCATCAGCCTGGGCCTGCTCGGCATCGCCATGAAATCCCTGCCGGTCGGCACCGCCTACGGCGTCTGGGTCGGGGTCGGTGCGGTGGGCACCGTGATCCTCGGCATCGTCCTGCTCGGGGAACCGGCCAATCCCGGACGCCTGATCAGCATCGCACGGATCGTTGCCGGCATCGTCGGTCTCAAGCTGGCTTCACCGGAATAGGGCGCACCAACCCACGGCCAGAGGCGGTCCCACGAGGAAGAGAAAGAGGCCGGGCCCGACATAATCCCCGGCCTTCAACCGGCCACTGGCATAGACGATGGCATTGGGCGGAGTGGAGATGGGCAGGGCCATGCCAAGTGAACAGGCCAGCGCGACCGGAATGACCAGCGCCTGTTCAGAACCCTCACCGGTCGAACGCGCGACCGAGAGGGTGACCGGCAACAGGATGTTGGCCGCGGCGGTGTTGCTCATGAGGTTCGACAGCAATGCCGAGATCCAGGCCATGGCCAGGGCCGCCTGCCACAGGCTGAGCCCGGCCGATTCCACCCATCCGGCCAACCATGCCGCCAGGCCGGATCGATCAATGCCCACGCCCAACGAAAGGCCACCCGCCAACAACACGAGGACATCCCAGTCGATGGTCCGGATATCGACCGCCCGGATCACGCCGAACAGGGGCAACACCACCAAGGGAACCAGGCCGATCGCACCGGTCGGGATTCCGTGCCAATTGCCCGTCATCCACAGGATCACCGTCAGCAGCAACACCGCCGCGGTGGCCCGCACCCGCCACGGGACGGCGTCGGAGGCCAGGCCGGCCCCGGTCGGGACGGGGGGCAGTTCGAGCACGGGTTCGAGCGCAAGACCGCGTCCCTTCCACCACCACAACAGGCCGAGCAACAGCAGGGACGGCGGCAACGCCTGCATCATCCACGACAGGAAATCGACCGGTGCGGTGGGTTCGAGAAGGGCGGCGGCGATGGCATTGGGTGGGGTTCCAATGAGCGTGCCCATCCCACCGAGATTCGCGGCAAAGGCGAGACCGACCAGCAACCGGGCCGGGACCCGGGATTCCTTGGGCAACACCGACAGGGCCGGTCGAAGGATCGCCAGCATCAGCGCCGCGGTGGCGGTGTTCGACATGAACATGCTCAGGCCATAGGCCAGGAACAGCAGCACGGGCAGGAGTCGCGCCGGTCGACCCTCGGTCCAGGCCAGGGCCCGCCCGGCCACCCATCGATCCAGCCCCATCCGCTCAGCTCCGCGCGCCATCACCAGTCCGCCCAGGAACAACCACATCGGCCCGCTGGCCCACGGCGCAACGAACGGTTCCCATCCGGGTCCGGTTCCGTCACCGAGCACTCCCGGACGTCCCAGCACCACCACCTGCAACCCGATCACCAACAGCGCCACGGCAAACGCCGGCAACGCCTCCGTCATCCACAACCCCGCCGCCAACACCACGATCCCCAACGCCCAGCGCCCGTCCGCACCCAAACCCGGATACGCCGGCAACCCAGCGATCAATACCGCCACCAACCCACACACAGGGCTCCAACCCCAGCGTGTCATTCCCGCCAATCGATTCCGCGCATCCATCGCTTCTTCTCCCAAAACACCGTTCATCACCCCAACAAAAGGACGTCGCCGCTCCCGTCCGGGAGCCGGCGACGCCTTCATCACACCAACGATCCCTGCCGTCGATCTCCGGATCCTAACGCGTCGCGGTGACCTCGGGCCCCAGCTTGCGGATGGTCCCGATGATCTCCGACCGGATCTCGGTGCCGTCGGCGGCGTTGATGGAGTATTTCACGCTGTATTGATCGGCCGCTTCGAGCCCGGCCACGGTGAGGAACACCGACCGGCCGTCGGCCGACAGTTTCACCGCCGAGACTTCGAGCGGATCATGCCCCTTCTTGCCCGGTGTCTTGACCGAGAGTTCGTCCGAGCCGTATCCGCCCGAGTACCGGTAATTCCACAACTCGACCGAGTAACCGCTCGGATCCTGGGCGGCCTTGGGATCGAGGGGAGTGCTGAACGTGAGCTCGATGCCATTGCGGGCGACATGCGCGCGGACGGGCATGCGGACGGGTTTGCCGGTGTAACGGACGCGGAAGAAGCCGCCGTCGCGACTGGCGGCATTCTGCCAGCCCTTGAGGCCGCAGACATAGAGTTGCCCATCCTTGGGATTGAACCGGCCGCGCATCACACCGCTGTTGAACTTGAGGTTGAACGGCACCATGGCCGCCTGCACCTCGCCATCCACCTGATCCATCAGCACGCCATACAACAGGCACTTGCCATAGCTCATGAACAACGGCGCACCCTTCCACGGTCCCCACCGGTCACTGGTCACATAGACCTGGCCGCCACTCGAATTGTCCCAGCGCATCGGCACCCAGCAGATCGGCGTGTCATAAGCCGTCGGGATCGGCATCGATCCATCCCAACCCTTCAACTGATGCTGTTCACGGGCCGCAGGATCACTCGGGTTCACCCGGATCTCGCGACCGTCCGGATAGCGCAACGTCAATTCCCGCTGCGCCGCCGGCACCATTCCCAGGAAGGAGCCCTGGCGGACCAGGTTCAGCTTCGAGGACGGCATCCAGTGTCCCTGGTTGTCCCCCACCAACACGGTGTCGTCCGGGCCCACCGTCATTCCGTTCGGCGCACGCAGACCCGTCGCGAACACCTCCATCTTCTTACCATCGGGCGAAATCTTCAGGATCGTGCCCTGGTGCGGCGAGGTGACCTTCGGTTCCCACGGCGCACCCTTGGCATAATAGAACCAGCCCTTGGAATCCGTGTGCAGGTCGAGGACGAACTCGTGGTAGTTCGCCGTCACCACCGTGTCGTTGTTGAAGTTCTCATAGACGTCCGCCTCGTCGTCCTTGTTGAGATCCTTCAACCGCGTGATCTGGTCCCGGCCCGCCACATAGATCTCACCCTTCACCACCTTCAATCCCAGCGGCTGGAACAGGCCGGTCGCATACCGTTTCCACTTCAACTCACCCAACGTCCCGTCCAGGCCCGACACCAGCCAGACATCCCCGTGGAACGCGCAGATCGCCGCACGGCCGTCCGGCAGGAAGTCGAATCCACCCCAGAACGTCCGCGTGTTGTACACGTTCGGGAACGGCTCGGTGATCGTGTCCACCGCGTATGGGCCCTCTTCCGTCCCCGTCTTGCCCTGGGTCACGATCGATTCCGTCCAGCGCGCCGGACCGCCCTTGGTCCATTTGGAGGGGCGCACGGTTGGAATGGCGCGCAAGGCGACAAAGACCGAAGGCGGTGCCGAGGCTGCCAAGGCAACCCGGTAGGCCTTCCTGGTCTTTGCGTTGCCCAGCTTGAGGACGAGACGACCATCCGATGTCGATTCCAGGCTCGCACCCTTCGGCAGGTCCTGGCCGGCCACGGAAAGCGAGCGGCCACCGGAGAGCGTCACCACCACCGGACCCTCGGATCCCTCCAGGGATGACTTCAAGGACCCTTCAACACCGTCCGCAAGGACCACGGCGAGGTCGCCACCCGACTTCTCGAACTCGAAGGTGCGGGTGAAAACCGCCTGCCCGTCGATCAACTCCACGCCCGGCGCCTCAAGGATCATCGAATTGCCGACCGAATATCTCAGCACCACATGGTCGCCATGGATGAACACGCCCTCATGGTGCGCCCACGACTTGGGAAGCGGACCCTGGCCCTGCTCGCGCGGATCCGTCGACTCGGACTTGGGACCCAGCCAACCCGGCGAGTTTCCCAGTCCGAACAGGATCGGAGCCTTCACCGAAGGAGGCGGCGGCCATTCGATCTTGGTGAGGGTGTTGCCGAACTCGAGGAACTGGCCGGTCCAGGCCGCCGCCACGCGCATCGTGTCGAGGTCATAGACCAGATGGGCATCGCGTTGGGCGCCGAGGGAGACGGCGAAGCCCTTCATGGCGGCGGGCCGATCCTTGCCGAGCATCACGGTGCCGGACCAGAACGGGCCTCGGACCGGTTCATCGGCTGCCCTGACGGTGAGCAGCGCGCAACCCAGGATCGCGAGCGGGACCACGTCCCGACACCGCTTCAGAATTCTTGGAAGTGACTTCATGGAAGGAATCTCGGAGTGATTGCCGCGCATGCTTCGCCAAGCAGCGTCATGGGGCAAGCCATGGTTGGCGATTGGTGGGTTGGTTTTCAAAACTCGACCCGTCACCTCACGCAGGACAGGCTGCGGTGGATTTCATGAGTACCCGTCCTGGCTCAAGGCCCCGCCGACCACGACGCGTGGCCATCGGTGCCGCGATTTTTTTCGCGATGGCAGGCGGATTCCAGTGGTGGCTCTGTCTTCGAGGCCCACGATTCCTCGAGTCCTGGCCAACGCCCACCAATGGGTTCGTCCATTGGACTCCCATCGCGCCGGGAATCGAAGTTTCAAGGGCAGCCTTTGCCGTTCCCCGACCGCTCAAGGCCCATGCCGTCCGCATCGATCTCACCTCTCCGAACCTCGAATTGGTGGTCAGCCCGGGCGGCATCCAGGGAACCAATGCGGTCCGGGCGAGGTTTCCAAGCGCATGGCTCAGGGAACTGGACGCCGTGGCTGCCATCAACGCCACCCCGTTTTCCCCCGAGGCCATCTTCCCGGGGACAGTCGTCCAACTTCAGGGACTTGCCGTTGTCGCGGGCCGGAGGTGGTCACCCAAAGTCAACAACCTGGATGCCTTGATCCTTTCCACCAACGGCTCGTGGAAATTGCTGCAGGGAGGCGACACCGATGCAGAGGCTCGAATTGGACTCGGCGGTTTCCTGGGCACGGTACTTCTTGGCAACAATGTGGGCGAGTCCGCACCCCAGGACGCCGCTACCTGCATCGGAATCTCCGCAGACCAGCGCTGGATGTACTGGTTGGTCGTCGACGGCGGACAACCCGGCTACAGCGAAGGCGCCACCCCCCGGGAAACCGCTTCCATCCTTCTGGCCCTCGGCGCCTCCACCGCCATCAACCTCGACGGCGGCAGCTCCAGCACCCTCGCCGTCCGCTCCGGATGGCGGGGCGTCCGGGTCCTCAATCGTCCCCGGCATCCCGCCTGGTCAGGAATGCAACGCCCGGTGGGAAATGTGCTGGCTGTCAGGATCCGTCCCGAGGCCAAGAAGTGAGTCGCCGTCATTTCCCTTCCCGCCGCACGGATACGGCCCAGACTCGCCGTTTTCCTATCGCCATTCGAGTCCATCCAACGCCAGGCGGCAAAGCGTGCCTGCCTGCCCCAGGACGAAGATCTCCCCCACACGATCCTCCGCGAACGAAACTACCGGCTCCGGAGCGTCTCCCAGGATCCGGACCGTCACGGCTCCATCTGCTGATCGACGGAGCCCCCAGACGGTCCTACGGACATAGTCAGCAAAGATATAGGTCCCTCGAAGTCCTGGATTGATATTGCCCCGGTAGACATATCCCCCGGTGACGGAAACCCCAAAATCCCTTCCGTAGGACAACACCGGAAACCGGTACTTTACCGATCTGGACTGGCGCAGTTCCGAGAACGCTTCAGGGCCTTCGAATACATTCCACCCGTGGTTTTCCCCGGCCCGTACCACAGCGACTTTTTCGTGCTTCAACTGACCCACATCGCCCACCCAGAGATCGCCGGTCTCCCGGTCGAACGAGAACCGCCATGGTTCCCGGAATCCGATCGCCCAGATCTCCGGTCTATAACCCTTTCCAGCCTGCACGAACGGATTGTCCGGAGGCACCCGGTAGTGCCGCCCCCCGGAACTTCGGTTCACATCGATCCGAAGGATCTTGCCCAGAAGGTTCGCCGGATCCTGCGCGTGCCCGGCCGGATCCTCCTGTGGTCCTCCATCCCCCATTCCGATGTACATCATTCCGTCCCTGCCAAAGGCGACCATTCCTCCATGGTGATTCTCGGACGCCACCGGAATATCCAGGATCACCTTCGGCCTTTCCCCAGTGACCTTCTGCCCCTCCTCATCCACCAACCACTCCTCGACTCGGGTTGATCGATGCCCTTCCCTGAGCACATCACGTTTCACGAACAATCTGCGGTTCTTCCTGAACTCCGGATGAGCGGTAATGCTCAGGAAACCTTCCCACGGACCAAACGTGGTTCCATCTCCCAACTCCGCGAAAACCGAACGTCCCGCCTTGCCGGTCCCCGTCTCGATCAACCACACCCGGCCAGTCTTCTGCTCCAGGATCAACCATGCCCCGTCCCGGTCCGGATGCGCCAGTGCACAGGTTGGTGACTGGGACTTCGATTCCGGACCATGCACAGGAATAAAACGCGCCCGCTGGACCAATGCCGGGGTGTTGGTACGGTCCATCCTGAAAACCTCGGCCGAATCGGAACCCTCGACACCCAACTGGACTCCCAGCAATGCCCACCAGATCAACGCCAAGACGGTTGCAGACCGGAACCATTCGGAAGTTGGGTTGCATCGTCTCATTTGCTCTGAAATAGCGCAGCGCTGCGGACTGAGTCAGCTGGAGATCTGGGGGCGGCGGGGGCCCGGGGGCGGGCGGGGGGGGGGGGGGGTGGGGGGGGGGAGCGGCGG
>CAZDYB010000017.1:0-19188 GCA_964509045.1 uncultured Akkermansia sp. | reverse complement strand
TGATCGTACGTGCTCAGATTTGGCATACCCATTTCCTCCTGAAGTCTTCCCAGATCCTGACGGAACCTTATCTCCTCGACCGCCGGCAACGCCAGCAGCCAGTGCATCAGCCGAAGCACTTCACGGATCTCCCCGTCCGGCATCCCCGAGGTCAGGAGATTGCGCACCAACCCGAACTTCCCCCTCCGCCGTTCCTCCGGCCTTCCACCGGTCGCCTGTGCCAGGCGATGCGCCTCAATCACCCGGGCCACCGGATTCCCGTTGGCCAGCCCTGGTTCGAGGTCGAGATCGATGAGCTTGCACACCGGGAAGCGGAACTCCACCCCGCAACCAAGCTCACCGGAACTGAACCGCGAAGGTTTCCAGTGGGGAACCGGATCCGCCAGGACGGCGACGCTGATGGGAAAGCGTTTGAATCGGTCCATGATCCGGCAGAAATAGCGGAACATCCTTTCCGGGAGATCGTCGTCGCGCTGGGCCTGAACCTCGGCATGGATGAGGAGCAGTTCGGGGGTTCCATCGCGACGCTGGAGTTCGACCAGCTTGTCGACCCGCAGGAGGCCGGACTCGGAGTCGGGAACGATTTCCTGAAGTTCGGTGTCGAGGAAGGAGAAGGGCGCGGACCAATCGATGGCGGCGGCGATGTTGGGGAAGGCGAGGGTGAGGAAGTCGGGGAGGAACTGTTCGAGGGTCAGTTTCCAGGCGGCGTCGTATTGGACCGGTTCACTCAATGTCCGCTCCTATACGCGAAGTCGGGGGCGAGGTTGCAAGGGTGGGCTTTCAGCCCGAACTGCGAACGGTTCGATGGCTTCCGGCCTGCCCGGTCCTGACCCCGATGCTCAATCTTCCGGTCGTTCCCCGCTGGGTGCCATCTTCACGAGTCGCGGCATGAACTCGGCCAGCACATCCACCAGGTCGACCTGGGCAGCCATCACCTGGCGGATGTCCTTGTAGACACCGGGCACCTCATCGAGGCCGGCGGAGAGAAGGCGGACGTTGCGTTCCTTCAGCACCGGGTTCACAGCGGTCCAATCGAAGGTCTGAACCGCCTTGGTGCGGCTCATGACGCGACCGGCCCCGTGCGAGGCCGATCCGAGGGATCCTTCGCCGTCCTTGCCGCGAACGACATAGCCGGGAGTTGCCATGGAACCGGGAATGATTCCCAGCACACCGGCGTGCGCGGGTGTTGCACCCTTCCGATGAACCACGACGTCGCGTTCCGCGCCATGGACCAGGTGCCGTTCCTTCCACGCGAAATTGTGGTGATTCTCGATGTCGACAAGCACCTCCGCACCGAGGTGCCGGGCGATGTGGCGATGGATCAATTCGTGATTGGCGGCAGCATAGCGGCCCATCAATTCCATGGCGGACCAGTATTCCTGCCCCTCGGGCGAATCCAGGTCGAACCACGCCAACTGTCGATACTCCCTGGGCAGCTCCGGATGCATGGCCATGGCGAGCTTGCTGTAGTGATCGCACACGGCGGCGCCGGTCCCGCGGCTTCCGCTGTGCGAGAGCAGCGCGAGATACTCACCGGCTGGAATCGGCAGTCCGGCATCCAGTCCGATGGTCAGCACGCCGAACTCGACGAAGTGGTTTCCGCTGCCGCTGGTCCCGAGTTGCGCCCAGGCACGATCCCGGTTGCTGCGGGTCGGCTTGCCCACCGTCCAGTCGGCATCCAGCACCTCATGCTCACGGCGGCGTTGGAACGTCGCGCCCACACCGAAGCGCGTCTCGGCCTCAATGGCGCGAACCAGTTCCTCGTGTCGCTCGGTCAACGCCGACACCGGCCAGTCCAGTACGGTGAGTTTCATACGACAGGCGATGTCCACGCCGACGGCGTAGGGGATCACCGCATTGTCCGTGGCCAGGACGCCACCGATCGGCAGGCCATAGCCGACATGGGCGTCCGGCATCAACGCGCCGGCGACCGACACGGGCAGTTCGCAGGATCGCGCCATCTGTGCGATGGCCTGCGATTCGAGGTCGGCTCCCCACTGACGCCAGGGTGCGTTGCCCGGGGTGAACGTCGTGGGCACGGCGATCAGGGCCCGTGCGAATTCCGCGCGCAGTTCGTCGTTCACGAATGCGGCGGGATTCTGGAACACGGCTTCGACAGCTGTCGGAATCTGTTGCTTGTCGTTGCCTGCAAGGCAGAAGCGGGAGATGAAGGCGAGGGCGGCCCGGGTCGGTTCACCCGGCGGCACGCCCAGACGGGCGAGATGCTTTGAGTTCATTTGGAAAACGGTTCGACAGTGATGGACCAGTTGGCGGGTCCGGCGGGTTCGAGGACGATGCTTTGATGGAGGAACTGGTGGATGATTCCGATGTTGGTTCGGGTATGGCTGCTGGGCGTGGTGGTCAGGAAACGGCCGCCCCGTGCCAGGGCAAGGGGCAGCAGCAGTTGATCGGCGAGATGTTCGTCCACGGTGGCTTTGCGGGAGAGGAATGCTTCTGCGGCGGCGACGGCTGATTCCGCCACATCCTCCGAGCGCACCCGTGGCGCGCCGAACCCGGTGAACACGTTCGCGAAACCGTCGGTCTCCGCGATGACATGCAGGGAATTGCCGGGACCAAGGGCATCGGGATGATCCTCAATGGTACATCGGTCGCCCGACAGGGGCAGGCGTTGTCGGACCGACGCGAGTTCCCGTTCGGCGATGATTCGCGGCAGGCCTGCAAGGCAGGCCAGGGCGGAAAGCTTCGGCTCAGGGATTGGCGTCTCCAGATGGAGGACGGAAAGCGGAGGGGCGGGTCGGATGGACACCCGGCAACGTCCGCCGCCGTTTGGGTAGAACCCGGGAATCTCCAACGCGGCCTCGACATCGAAACCGATCCGTCGGAGCAGGGGCAGGAACGCCCGATCGATGAACGCAAAGGGCGGTGCGAAAGGATTGTGGGTTCCGCCTTCGAGGATGAGTTCGCTTGGTTTGTCCGCCAACAGGAGGGGCGGTAACACGGCCTGCAGGAGAAGCATGGTGCTGCCGGCGCCAGTGATCCTGAAGATGTGCTGGCCGGGAACGAGTGTGCCCGGGGCGAAGGTCAACTCCTGGGATCCAAGTGCCGCGCCTTCGACCTGGGCTGATCCGATCCAAGCGGCCGCTTCGACGCAGGCCAGGTGCTGGCGCAGGAGACCCGGCCTGGGGCGTCGCGCACGGATGCGATGGATGCGGAAGGGTCGGCCGGTGACGACGCTCAGCGCCAGCGCCGAGCGCAGGATCTGGCCGCCGCCTTCGCCTTGGGAACCGTCGAGGAGGATGGGGGTAGTCATGAGGTCATGAGTGGAGGTCGGCGACAAGGTGAGGTGAGAATTGATCCGACATCCCTTGGGGGGGCATCGGATTTGCGGGATATGAACCCGCTCGCCTTGCGGCTTAACCTGTATTCCCACCGGCATTCGCCGGCCAAATTGTTCCGAGCATCAAAAGGTGGGGCCGACAAGTGGGTTGTCGGGACGGGACATGAGTAAATGTAGTCCCGACTGCATTCGGCCCCGAAAGGGATTCCTCCGGTGGGGAGGACGGATCGGCGGCTTTCGACTGCCACCCGTCCTACCCCGTGCATGGTTTATACCGCCATTGATTCGATCACTCCGACCCAGTGGTCGGCGTTGAGTTCGCCGCGGGCGAAGGTCGCCAGGATTCCGAACACGGAGTCCGAGAAGCCGCCGACGTTCAGGATGTCCTCCCGATCAGCGGCCTGGGTGGATCCGTAGGGCTGCAGATCCAGGCACACGAACCGGGCACCTGTGTTGCGGCGGCGGAAGGTTTCCCACTCCGCCATCGTTGCCGTGCTCCGACCTCCTCCGGGTCCGTCCATCCAGCTCTGGTTGTCCGACACCAGGACCACGAGGTCGGCCTTGGCCTTCCTCCGATTGAGGTCGCGGAGGGGCGCGCTGCAATTCGTTCCGCCGCTCGGCAACGCCGCCAGGATTCTGGCGTTGGTCATGACCGAGTCCCGCCGATTGAGCTGCACCCGCACCACATCATCGGAGAACGGCAGCACTTCCGCGCTGCGGTTCTTCCGCACCAACGCAGCCGAAACGAGGGCTGCGACATCGACGCACCGGACCGCGGTGGTGGATCCCTTCCGGTATCCGGTCACCGGCGACTGCATGGAGCCCGACACATCCGGGCAGACCACCACCCGACCGTGGACGGCGGGCACGTTCTCAAGAGCGACATCCATCGCATCCTGCAACGCATCCCGAACCTCATCCGGGACCGACGGATCGGCGTGGGCATGGGCCACCATGAGCTGGTACGGAAACGCCCGGGCCCGAAGCACGTTGGCGGGATTCCGCAACCGCGCGGCCACCAACCGGGTGACGGCGCGCTCCTCGAACACGCCGTGCCGCGCAAACGTGTTGAGGTTCATCCGCGTCATCTGCCACGGAGCGCGTCGTGCGATGGATGTCCATCCGGCCCGGCCGAGATCAAGGGCGGTCAACATCTGGAACGGGACATCCGGCAGCGTTTCCGACCCGCCGTTCTTGAAGGCTTCGAAGGCCTTCACGCAATCCGGCAGGGCTGTTGCGTCGTATCTGCGCCCGAGCAGCCATCCGTAGAAGGCGGTCCGTTCCGGGTCTGCCGGCCGCGGATGCACCATGCGGACCACATCGGCCAGCGAAGGGTTCTGTCCGACGCTGGCAGCGAGCAGTTGCTCGTGGGTGCGGGACTCGAGCCATCGCTGGACGAGCTTTTTCGCCACCGTTCCGAGCGATTTCCGACCCACCGCACCGGAGCGGAGGATCTGGACGAAGTTGCGGACCATCTTCCCGTCGTCACAGACGAGCGGAAACACCGTCTTCAACCGGTTCGCATCCAGCACGCTCAAGGCGGCGCAGAGCAGGGCGGGCATGTCCTTCATGTGTCCCTGCTGCCGGCTGTGGACCGCCACCCGGGCGGTGAACTCCGGGCCGGCCGCGCTCACGAGTTCGAGCACCTGCTCCAGCTGGGTGTTGGCGTCGGCATAAAAGGTTCCGTTCAGGCACCCGGTCACGGCGTACTGGGCGAGGGCGTGCTTCGGACCGAAGGCAAACGCCGGGGCACCGGCCTCGTTGACCGTGTTCGTCCTGGAGAGGCGGCCGGCCAAGGATTGGAAGAGTGTGTTGTTGGCCATGATTGGACTTTCGTTCTGTTCGGGAGAACGCGATGCAACGGGCGTGCCAAGTCGGGAAACGGGCAGAAACACGAAGTTTTGCTGGGGATCCTGAGGGGAGGCGGATTCGGGTGGGTGAATGCATGCGCATAATGGCGAGCAATGTCGCTTTACGGCGAGTGCCGGATTCCGCCACGATCGGGTGTGTCGCAGGACGCAGAAGAATCCGCCTCGGAACGCATGAAGAAGACCGTTGTGTTGGGGATCCTCGGGAGTGTCCTGGATTCCGGCTTTCATCAGGAACGCTGGAGGAAGTGGCGTCCCACCGTCTCGCTGTGCCAGCACGAGGACCTGGTCGTGCATCGGTTCGAACTGCTGCACCATCCCGCGCACCTGGACATCGCCCGGTGTGTGGCGGCGGACATCCGACGGGTGTCGCCGGAGACCGAGGTGAAACTGCACGGTCATGAGCTGAAGGATCCTTGGGATTTCGAGGAGGTCTTCGCTTCGCTGCATGAGTTCACCCGCGGCTATGGGTTCAAGCCGGATGCGGAGGATTACCTCGTTCACATCACCACCGGCACGCACGTCCAGCAGATCTGCCTTTTCCTGCTGACCGAGAGCCGGCATTTGCCGGGTCGCTTGATACAGACCGCGCCGAAGGAGCGGCGGATCAAGTCGCCGGAGGGCGTCTACAGCGTCATTGATCTCGACCTGTCGCGTTATGATCGGATTGCCGCTCGGTTCCGGAGGGAGGCCAGCGAGGCCAGGAGCTTCCTCAAATCAGGCATCGAGACCCGCAATGTCCGGTTCAACCGACTGATCGAGCAGATCGAGCAGGTGGCCATCCAGTCGCGTGATCCGGTCCTGCTGATGGGACCGACCGGGGCTGGGAAGTCGCAGCTTGCGCGGCGCATCTTCGAACTCAAGAAGGCGCGGCATCAGATTGCGGGTTCATTCGTCGAGGTGAACTGCGCCACACTGCGGGGCGATGCCGCCATGAGCGCGTTGTTCGGGCATGTGAGGGGAGCCTTTACAGGAGCCTTGAAGGATCGGGCGGGGTTGTTGCGGACGGCGGATGGGGGGCTGCTTTTCCTGGATGAAGTGGGTGAGTTGGGGTTGGACGAGCAGGCGATGTTGTTGCGGGCGCTGGAGGAGAAGCGTTTCCCGCCGTTCGGGAGTGACCGGGAGGTGACGAGTGATTTCCAGCTCATCACCGGCACCAACCGCGACCTGTTGGAGCGGGTGCGCGAAGGGTGTTTTCGCGAAGACCTCCTGGCCAGGCTCAACCTCTGGACCTTCCGGCTTCCGGGATTGCGCGAGCGGGTGGAGGACATCGGACCCAATCTGGATTACGAGCTGGAACAGTTTGCCCGGAAGCAGGGCACACGGGTGACGATGAGCCGGGAGGTGCGGGAACGGTTCCTGGCCTTTGCCAACTCCGGGGAGGCACGATGGAGCGCAAACTTCCGGGATCTCAACGCGGCGATCACCCGGATGGCCACCCTGGCCGAGGGTGGCCGGATCACCCTCGCCGTGCTCGACGACGAACTGGCCCGGTTGCGCAGCGCGTGGGCGGAGCCGGAGGGGAAGGGGGACGGGGCGAAGTTGTTGGACACCGTGTTGGGTGCAAAGCGGCTGGGTGCCATGGATCCTTTCGATCAGGTCCAGCTGGCCCATGTCATTGGCGTTTGTCGGGAGTCCAGAAGCCAGTCTGAAGCTGGACGCAAGCTCTTCAGTGTGTCGCGCCTGGGCAGGAAGCACGCCAATGACGCGGACCGGTTGGCCAAGTATCTGGCTCGATTTGGGCTCAGTTGGGGGGAGTGTTCGGCGGGAGCATGACGGGGGCAGGAGGTGCGGGTTGCGGAATCGCGGGGTGAACGGTCGCCTGCCTTGACCCGTGAGGGGCGGTGTCGTCACCCTTGCCGCCAATGAGCACGCAGGTTCCGGCGGATTTGTTTTATGCGAAGTCCCACGAGTGGGTGCGGGTGACGGGTGATGAGGCGACGGTGGGGATCACGGATCACGCCCAGCATGAATTGACGGATGTGGTGTTCGTGGAGTTGCCGGCGGTAGGGCGGGCGATTGCGGCGGGCGAAGCCTGTGCGGTGGTGGAATCGGTGAAGACGGCCAGCGACATCTATTCGCCGGTGGCGGGTGTGGTGAGCGAAGTCAACCCGGCCTTGGGCAATGATCCCGGCCTGGTGAACCGCGAATCCTATACCGGCGGTTGGTTCTTCAAGGTCAAGCTGTCGGGACCGGTCGCCACCGGTGCGCTGTTGGATCCCGCGGCGTATCGCGCGCAGATCGGAGCCTGACCGGGCAACGCCGTGGGCAACGTGCGGATCCAGGTGCCGGCGACGACGTCCAGCGAAGACCCGTCGCCGTTGTTCGAGTTGTATCGGGGCAGTTACGCCACCGAATTGTTGGTGGTGGCGACGGCGCATCTCGGGGTGTTCGGACACCTGGCAAAGGTTCCGTTGTTGGGAGTTGAACTGGCCCGACGGCTGGGGTTGGAGCGGCGACCGTTCCAGGTGTTGATGACCGGGTTGCGGGCGATGGGAACGGTGGAGGTGGATGGGGAGGGGCGGTATCGGCTGACGCCGATGGCGGAGGCGCATCTGGTGGCGGGTTGTCCGCATGATGTCGGGGACTACTTCAGCCTGGCGGCGGCCAGTCCGGGAGTCCTCGCGCTGTTGGAACGGTTGCGGACCAATCGGCCGGCCGATGCCGACGGGGCTGGGGCGGGATTCATCTATCGGGATGGGATCCGGTCGGCGATGGAGGGCGAGGCCGGGGCGCGATTCTTCACGATGGCGCTGGCGGGTCGGGCGAAGACAGTGGCGCCGGTGTTGGCGGTGGTGATGTCATTGGGGGACGCAACGCGGTTGTTGGATGTGGGGGGAGGTACGGGGCTGTATTCGCTGGCTTTCCTGAGGGCGAATCCGGGGTTGACGGCGGTGGTTTGGGATCGTCCGGAGGTATTGCGGGTGGCGGCGGAATTTGCTGAAGGCAGCGGGGTTGAAGGGCGCTTGGAATTGCGGGCTGGCGACATGTTCACCGACCCGGTGCCGGAAGGGGTCGATGTGGTGTTGTTGTCGAACATCCTGCACGACTGGGATGAGGTGGAGTGTCTGGCGTTGTTGAAGCGCCTGGGTGCGGCGCTGGTCCCGGGGACACGGTTGTTGATCCATGACGTGTTTCTGGATGACGACCTGGGTGGTCCCCTGCCGGTGGCATTGTATTCGGCGGCGTTGTTCAGCCTGACCGAAGGGCGCGCCTACAGCGCTGCGGAGTATGGGGTGATGCTGGAGGCAACGGGGTTCCGGGTGCTGGGTAGGAAGTCGACCCGGGTGCATTGCGGGGTGTTGGTGACGGAACGGTGTTGAAGCGTGTTTCTTACCACAGAGAGCACAGGGAAGAGGGCGGGGTCGGGGCACGAAAAAGGGCGATCCCGGTGAGGGGATCGCCCGTGTTTGGGGGTGGGGTGATCAGCGGCGCGCGCGGAAGAACAACTGGTCGCCGGTGGCGGTCACGCGATGGGGCGAGGTGGCGGCGGGAACCGGCGCCCAACCCGAGGTGGGATTGGTCGAGGATTCGAGGGCGCCGCCGTCCCAGGTGATTTCGATCTCATTGCCTACGGTGGCGACGGCCATGGTGGGAGCCGAGCCTCCGACAGGGACGGTGAAGCCGAAGGCGCGGGGCACGGTGGTGTTGTAACCGGACTTGCTGATGTAGAAGTCATCGAACAAGGCGCTGTCGGTGGTGTTGTTGCCGGCGATGTAGAGCGAGTGGAGGACGGGAGCGACACCCCCGATGATGGGGTCGACGGCATTGGGATCGCGGTCGCTGACATAACCGGAGAACACGGTGGTACGGGGACCGCCGCCGTCGCGTTGGATGTGTACCGAGAAGGAATCCGAAGGGTTGACGGGATCGGTGAGGGCGTTGTTCTGGATGTCGAGCCAGACGTTGTAGACCTGGTCGACGCTGAGGTTCTCAGTTGCGTATTCGATGGCCCCGCCGATGCCGTTGATGGTGCCGAGCCACCACAGTTCGGTTTCGAACAGGGGTCGGACGGCGGGACCGACATTTCCTTGCAGGTCGGCGTACCAACGGGCGTTCTTGTCGGTGAGACCGATGATGTGTTGGAGGGCGGCGGTGGGGGCGCCACGGGGGATCATGCGGAAGAACACGGTCCGTTCCTGGCCTTCCTGGAGGGAAAGGTTCCCGAGGGGAAGCACTGCGGCGGAATCGGCGCTGCGAATGCTCATGACATGGTTGCCGTTGAGTTCCTCGACGCGGGCGAAGTCGCCGCGCAGATCCGACCACCAGGGTGACTGGGAGAGGAAGCCGGCAGGGTAGCGATCGAAGTTGTCGAGCAATGTCCAACCGGTGGCGACCTGGTCGATGACGGTGACGGTGACCTGGGCGGTGATGGAATCGGCCCCACGACTGGCGGTGATGGTGTAGGTGGTGGTGGCGGTGGGACTGACGGCGATGCTGCCGGCGCCGGCGATGGTGGAACCGGTGACGGCGCCAACGCCGTTGTCGATGGAAACAACGGTGGCGTCCTTGCTGAGGTCCCACCTGAGCGTGGTGGAATCACCGGAAGCGATGGCGGGGAGGCCGGCGCGGAACGTGGTGATGGCGAGGGGTTGGAGGCGGGACGGTGGGGTGGGCGTCACGGCGGTGCTCAGCATCGCGGCTTCGTCCGGGGACAAGGCGCGATTCCAGATGGCGACGTCATCGACCTCACCGGTGAACCAGGCTGAGGCGCTGGCCCTCATGATGCCGCCGATGGTGGTGTTGTTGAGCGTCAGCGGACGGAGGGGGTTGAGGACGATCGGATCCAGGACCCCGTCGACGTACAGGGAGGCGATCATGGTGCCGCCGGACTCGCGCTGGGTGTAGACGATGTGATGCCAGGTGTCATCGAACGCCGGTGCGGTGGAGTAACGATGATTGCCGGTGGCACCGGTATCGGTGCGGATGAAGCTGTCAGCTGCGGCATCGACGCCGTTGTTGTGGGTCCCGAGATTGAAAAGCTGTTGGGTGTTGAGGGTTGAACCTTCGGAGAACACCCGGCGATCGGGCTGGGGCAGGCCACGGACCCACATCGCGACCGAGAAGTTCGGGTGTTGGTACATGGGGAGGAGATCTCCAGCCGTGTGGATGCGGCGCAGAAGCGTCTGACGGGCGGCATCGAATCGGAATGCCCGACCCCATTTGCCGTCCACGAGATCCGCATCGGTCATGTTGACGAGATCCATGTCATAGCCACTGGACAGGTCGGGGGTCTTGGTGCCCTGGACTTCATTGAGCGGCCAATAGGCGATCATTCCATTGGTCAGGTTGGGGGCGGCGAAGGATCCCACGGTGATGGTGACGGGGGCGCTGGTGATGGAGCCGAATGGGTTGGAAGCAACGAACACATAGGTGCCGTTGTCGGCGATCTGGGCGCTGGGGATGGAATGGGTGGAGCCGGTGGTTTCCAGCAGGGTTGCACCCTTGTACCATTGCATGGACAGGACCGGGGATCCGCCGACGCCACCCTTCAAGGTGACGGGATCTCCCGGCAGGATGTCGGCAGGTGCCACGGGTTGGACAGTGACGAACGGAGCGGACTTGGGTACCGGGGTCTCGAGGGCACCGGCCACGAGGGATTGGACTTCCTCGGCGGACAGGGCGCGGTTCCAGAGGGCGAGTTCATCGACGGCACCGGTGAACCAGTTGCTCACGCCGCCGCGTTGGATGGCACCAATCGACACGGTTTCGTCCGGGGCGACGGTCTTGGTGTAGGTGCGGGTCAGTTCCAGTGTGCCGTCCACATAGATGGAGAACACACCGGCGTTGTCCACGAAGGCGATGTGATGCCAGGTGTCGTCGAAGACCTCCCGGGTGGTTCGTGCATCGACCCGGACTGAATTGGCAAGGTCCCGGATGAAGATGCGACCGGTGCGTTGGATGGCGGGATCGGCGGAGTTGCCGGTGCCGAAGGCGAACAGGGGATTGTTGCTGACGGTGGATCCCTCGGCATACACGCGGAGATCGTTCTGGCCGTCACCCAGTGCCTTGACCCAGAAAGCGATGGTGTTGGCCTGGCTGCCGGAGACCGGGATGCCGTTCTCGGTGGCTTTGATATAGGTGGCGTGTTGTTGGAAGGTCCGGTCGAAGGCCAGGGCGCTGCCGAACTTGCCGGGGACCAAGGCCTCGGCGCCAAGTCCGACCAGGGCGAGGTTGTTGCCTGAGACGATGTCCACGGTCTCCAGCCCATCCGGGGTCACCCCGTTGAGTGGATAATAGGAAACGAGTCCTTGGTGGATGGGAGCGGCGAGCAGCGATGAACAGCTGATCATCACGGCAAGAAGTTGGAGTTGGGAACTCTTCATTGGATCAGATTGCGGTGTCGGGCCGCGCGACACCACGGGATGGAGCACGGACCAACGGTTAAACGGGGACGCGGCAAGGGTTGCCGGCCTGTCTTGGATGAATCAAGCGCGATGTCTCGGCTGTCGTTCGGTCGCCGGTGGGGATCGTGTCGGCGAATGGCACTCGCCGTTTCGTGGCGGGTTGGGGTAGGTTGAGAGGCCGTGAGCAACGAAGCCAAATCAGGCGACCGGCCGGTGAACCGGTTGGCGCGGGAGAAGTCGCCATACCTGCTGCAGCACGCCCGCAATCCCGTGGACTGGTATCCGTGGGGTGAAGAGGCCTTTGCCAAGGCGCGGGCCGAGGGCAAGCCGATCTTCCTGAGCATTGGTTACTCCACCTGTCACTGGTGTCACGTGATGGAACGCGAGGTTTTCGAGGATCCGGCAGCAGGCGCATTCCTCAAGGAACACTTCGTCAGCATCAAGGTGGATCGTGAGGAACGCCCGGATGTGGATCGGATCTACATGGCGTTTGTGCAGGCGACGACCGGTGGTGGCGGTTGGCCGTTGAATGTGTTCCTCACCCCGGAGCTGAAGCCCTTCTTTGGTGGGACCTATTTCCCGCCGGAACCGCGTCAGGGTCGGCCCAGCTTCAGTCAACTGACCGGACGTGTGGTGGAGTTGTGGAAGGAACGGCGGTCGGACATTGAAGCTTCGGCCGAAGACCTGACCGCAAGGCTTCGCGAGATGGCGCGGCAGGATCCCGGCAACGCGTATCCAGCCGGGGTGCGGGAGCTGCATGGGGCGGGCCAGACCTTCCTGCATGAGTACGACGCGGTGAATGGCGGGTTTGGCACTGCCCCGAAGTTTCCGCGGCCGAGTGTACCCCTGTTCCTGTTGAGGTATGCGCGACGGTTCTCGGATGAAGGCGCGAAGCAGGCGGTGTTTCACACGGGGGAACGGATGGCGGCGGGCGGCATCTATGATCAGCTGGGGGATGGCTTCGCGCGGTACTCGGTCGATGAACACTGGCTGGTGCCGCACTTCGAGAAGATGCTCTACGACAATGCGCAACTGCTGCACCTCTACCTCGACTGCCATCTGGCCGGGGCAGGTGAAGACGCAGCCCGGGTGGCGCGTGGCATCGTGCGTTATGTCCTTCGCGACATGACGGATCCCGCGGGCGGATTCCTGTCGGCAGAGGATGCCGACAGCGAAGGTCACGAAGGGAAGTTCCACTGCTGGACACTGGCCGAGGTGAGATCGGTGTTGTCGCCGGAAGAAGCGGCGGTGGTGGTCCGACATTATGGAATCACCGAGTCGGGCAACTTCGAAGATCACAGCCATCCGAAACCGTTGAAGCAGCTCAACGTGCTGTCGGTGGTCGCTCCGGTTGGGGACGAACGGGACCGAGCGTTGCTGGAATCGGCCCGGGCCAAACTGATGGTCGTCCGCAATCGTCGGATCCGGCCCCATCGGGATGACAAGGTGTTGATGTCCTGGAACGGGATGATGCTCGGGGCGATGGCACGGGCTTCAGTGATACTGGACGAACCGGAGTATCGGCAGGCGGCGGAGCGCAACGTGGCGTTCCTCCGGAGTCGCATGTGGGATGGCTCCACGAAGACGCTGCATCATCGGTGGCGGGACGGGGAACGGGACACGGTGCAGTTGCTGGATGCGTACGCGAACCTGCTGGGTGGGTTGGTGGATCTTTACGAGGCGACGGTGGATCCTCGGCACCTGGAGTTCGCGGTGGCGGTGGCGGAATCGATGATGGACCGGTTTTACGACCGGGAATCGGGCGGGTTCTGGCAGACGGGTGCGGACACGCCGCATCTGTTGGTGCGGAGCAAGGAGGACTACGATGGGGCGGAGCCGAGTGGGAACAGCGTGGCAGCGTTGGCGCTGGCCCGGTTGTCGGCGATCTGCGGCCGGTCGGAATGGCGGGAGGCGGCGGAGAAGACGGTTCGCCTGTTTGCGCAGAAGTTGCATCAGATGCCGCAGGGGGTGCCGCACCTGTTGTTGGCCCTGGATTTTCTTCAACAGGAACCGAAGCGCGTGGTGTTGGTGGGGGACTGGAGCTGTGGGAGCACGGCCGGGTTGTTGAAGGCGGCGCATGGGGTGTTTGAGCCGAACCGGGTCATCCTGGGCAATCTGGGACCGGTGGATCCGTTTGCCCGGACCCTGCCGGTGAATGAGGAGTTCACCCGTGCCTTCTGCTGCACGGGGAACGCCTGCCAGCCACCGACCCGGGACCGGTCGGTCGTGCGCGCCTTTCTCGGGAAGTTGGACATGCCGTGAACGTCGGTTGGCGGGACGCGGTCGAGGTGGGTCATGAAGGATGCGGATGTGTTTTCGCTTCGGATCCGGGAGTGACCGACCGGAAGTTGGCGTGGGCCAATTTACGGTGAGCGGGGCCCCTTTTCATTTTCCGGAGTCGACCGTAACGTGCGCGCTCCCCGCGTCAGGGGCGTTTGAGAGCACATGAGCACCGACACAGCGACTTCTTCCGGAATCACTTCCTTTGGGCATCCCGACACGTTCGTCCGGCGACACATCGGGCCGGATGCCGCGGAGCAGGCGTCGATGCTGAAGGAACTGGGGTTGGAAAGCCTGGAAAGCCTGACGGCTGCGGCGGTGCCGGCATCCATCCGTTTGGCCGCACCCCTGAACCTGCCGCCCGCCCTGACCGAGTCTGAAGCCCTGGACGCCCTGCGTCGCGTGGCGGGTCGGAACCAGGTGTTCCGGTCGTACATCGGCATGGGGTATCACGACACGCTGACGCCGCCGGTGATCCAGCGGAACATCCTGGAGAACCCGGGTTGGTACACCCAGTACACGCCCTACCAGTCGGAGATCTCGCAGGGTCGGCTCGAAGGATTGCTCAACTTCCAGACCCTGATCTGCGACCTGACGGCCCTGGACATCGCCAATGCGTCCATGCTGGACGAATCGACGGCCTGCGCCGAGGCGATGATGCTGTGTCATCGGGTGAAGGAGGGAGAGGGAGGGGTTGAACGGAACCGGTTCTTCGTTTCGACGGAATGTCATCCGCAGAACGTGGATCTGGTCCGGACCCGGGCTCGGGCGCTGGGGTTGGAGGTGGTGGTGGGAGATTGGCGGACGTTTGAGTTCGATGCCCGGGTGTTTGGCGTCCTCGTGCAGTATCCGGGGACGGGTGGAGTGGTGGAGGATTACAGCGCGTTCACGGCGGCGGCGCATGCGGCGGGGGCATTGGTGGTGGTGGCGGCGGATCTCCTGGCGCTGACATTGCTTCGGGCGCCGGGCGAGTTTGGTGCGGACGTGGCGGTGGGCAGTGCACAACGGTTTGGGGTGCCGCTGGGTTATGGCGGGCCGCATGCGGCCTTCATGGCGACACGGGAGGCTTTCAAGCGACAGTTGCCGGGGCGGTTGGTGGGTGTTTCGAAGGATGCACGCGGTCGGCCGGCATTGCGGCTCTCGCTGGGCACGCGGGAACAACACATCCGTCGGGACAAGGCCACCTCGAACATCTGCACGGCGCAGGCGTTGCTGGCCAACATGGCAATGGCCTATGCGTGTTACCACGGACCGACCGGACTGCGGGCGATTGCCGAGCGGGTCCATGGATTGACCGGGTTGCTCGAAGCGGGTTTGCGCCGACTCGGACATCGGCCTGTGAACGCGAGTTTCTTCGATACCCTGACGGTCGGGTTGGTCGGACGCAGTGCGGCTGACATCCATCGGATCGCGGCCGGTCATCGGATCAATCTGCGGCCGGTGGACGCGGCGCATGTGGGTGTCTCGCTGGATGAAGCGACGACGCTGGCGGACGTGGTGTTGTTGTTGCGGGTGTTCAGCGGGGATGTGGAAGTGGGTTTCGAGGTTGCCGGTCAGGTCGGGACGCGGGGGATTCCGGAGGGATTGGTCCGCAGCAGCGCGTATCTCAAGCACGCGGTGTTCAACCGGTACCACAGCGAGACGGAGTTGCTGCGGTACCTGCGTCGCCTGGAAAGCAAGGATCTTTCCCTGTGCCATTCGATGATCCCGCTCGGAAGCTGCACCATGAAGCTGAACGCCACCGCGGAGATGTTCCCGGTGAGCTGGCCCGAGTTCTCCCGGATCCACCCGTTTGCACCGCTCGGCCAGACCCGTGGCTATCAGCAGTTGTTTGAGGAACTGGAAATGTGGTTGTCGGAAATCACCGGGTTCGCCGGTGTCTCACTCCAGCCCAATGCCGGGTCCCAGGGGGAATATGCCGGTCTGCTGGTCATCCGGGCCTGGCACGAAAGCCGGAATGAAGGGCACCGGACCATCTGCCTGATCCCGACCAGCGCCCACGGGACCAATCCCGCTTCGGCCGTGATGGCGGGCTTTGAGGTGGTGGCGGTGGCCTGCGACGCCGACGGCAACATCGACATGGGGGATCTGAAGAAGAAGGCGGAGGCGCACGGGCCGAACCTCGCGTGCCTGATGATCACCTATCCGAGCACGCATGGCGTATTCGAGTCGGAGATCCGGGATGCCTGTGAGCTGATCCATTCGCTGGGCGGTCAGGTCTACATGGATGGCGCCAACATGAACGCGCAGGTCGGACTGACTTCTCCCGGCCACATCGGCGCCGATGTCTGCCATCTCAACCTGCACAAGACCTTCTGCATTCCACCGGGTGGGGGGGGGCCGGGCGGGGGACCGATCGGTGTGGCCGAACACCTCGTCCCGTTTCTTCCTGGTCATCCGGTGGTGAACCTGGGGGGGGAGGATCCGATCGGAGCCGTTTCCGCGGCGCCCTGGGGTTCGGCGAGCATCTGCACCATTTCCTGGATGTACATCGCGATGATGGGTTGTGCCGGGCTTACCGAGGCCACCCAGGTGGCCATCCTCAACGCCAATTACATCGCCCACCGTTTGCGGGATCACTTCGCCACCCTGTATCGCGGGGCCAACGGTTTGGTCGCCCATGAATGCATTCTCGACCTACGCCCGTTCAAGTCGGTGACCGCCGAGGATGTTGCCAAGCGGTTGATGGATTTCGGGTTCCATGCTCCAACCTTGAGTTGGCCGGTGGCGGGAACGTTGATGGTCGAGCCGACCGAATCGGAGTCGCAGGCGGAACTGGACCGGTTCGTGGAGGCCATGGTGGCGATCCGCAACGAGATCCGGGAGATCGAGGAAGGGCGCATGGATGCGAAAAACAATCCGTTGAAGAACGCGCCGCACACGGCGGATGTGGTGACGGCCGATGTGTGGGACCGGCCCTATTCGCGGCATCAGGCGGCCTATCCGGTACCGGGTCTGCACGACTTCAAGTTCTGGCCGGCATCCGCCCGCGTGGACAACGTGTTCGGCGACCGCAACCTGGTGTGCTCGTGTGTCGGCATGGAGGCCTACACCGTTTGAACCTGCCATTGGCATGAAACGAATCTTGAACCTTGGACTGTTTACGGCAGCGGCCCTTGCCCAGGCGCAACAGGACGTGCCGTTGAAGCCGGATCTGGCGGAGGCCGGCCCGAAGATCGTGGCGGAGGCTTTCGGCAGGTTGAGTGCCGCGCTCGGTGAGGCCATGGCGAAGGATGGGGCTGCAGGAGCGTTGGCGGTGTGTTCGGAAAAGGCGCCGGCCATCGCTGCCGAGGTGGGACGTCGACACGGCGTGACCCTGCGACGTGCGGCAATCCGGGCGCGCAATCCGAAGAATGCTGCGGACGAACGCGAGCGGACGGTGTTGGCGGAGTTTGCCGCGACGATGGCGAAGAAGGAGTCGCCCAAGGCCCGGACGATCCTGGAACCGGACGGCAGTTCGACGTTCTTGGCGCCCATCGTCCTGGTGAATCCATTGTGCCTTCAGTGTCATGGCACGCCCGGCAAGGACATCGCCCCGGCGACCCTGGCCGCGATCCGGAAGCTGTATCCGGAGGATCAGGCGACGGGATACCGGATGGGTGATCTGAGGGGCCTATGGAGTGTGAAATCGGCTCCGACGACGGAACGGGGTGCGGATCGGTAAAGGTGCCCGCGGGTGGACGGTTCGGAGGGAAGGGCAGCGCAGGCGCTGATGAGGCTGATCTGTTCCCAACTTGCTCCAGAGGTCTGCCTCGTTCGATCTCCGCTTCTCCGCGCCATCCCACGACGTCCGGACTGCCGCTTCGGTCCTCGCCCGCACCCCGGGTTGGATTGGCCTCAGCCTCCGACTCCGGAGTGACACGCCTTCGGCGCAGGCTGGCGAAGTCGTCGCGGTTCGAAGAGTGTCGGCGTCGGTAGCCGCCAGGACCCGGATTCACCCGGACACGAACCGACACCGGTCAACGAGCAGCAATTCCGCGATGGAAGCTGGAGACGACAACCGACGCCACGACGCGTTCCCTCCGACGCGATGGAGCCTCGTCCTCGACGCAGGCGACGACGATCCGGTCGCACGCGCCACGTTCTGCCATGCCTACTGGTTCCCGCTGTACTGCTATGCGCGTCGGACAGGAAAGGGCGTCGAGGACGCCGAGGACCTGACCCAGGCCTTCTTCGAGCGGTTGCTGGCGCGGGACTTTCTCGGCCAGGCGAAGAGCGGGCGCGGCCGGCTGCGGACGTTCCTCCTCCGGTGCTTCACCAACTTCATGACCGAGCAATGGCGTCGGGACACGATGCAGAAGCGCGGTGCCGGGAAGCCAGTATTGGCCATCGATGCAATGTCGGCGGAGCAACGCCTGGCGTTGGAGCCGCACGACACCACCACGCCGGAACTGGAATTCGAGCGCGCTTGGGCCAGGGAATTGTTGCGTCAGGCCGTCGACCTTCTGGAGGCCAGCTACCACGCCCTGCGGGACCATCTCACGGACGGGTCCTGTGAGCTCGGTTATGACCGGATCGCCGCCGGGTTGGGCATCTCCGAACCGGCCGCACGCTTCGCCGCCTTCAAGCTCCGCCAACGCTATCGCCAGACCCTGCGGGATCTCATCCGGGACACCGTCGCGGACCCGGACGAGGTCGAGTCCGAGGTGATGCACCTGCGGGCGTTGTTCTGAACTCCCGGATCATGCCCGCCCGCCCGACATGTCCAAGGTGCGGTTCGTCCCTGCGGACGGATGAACGGGATTGCGTCCGTTGCCTTCTCGACGTCGCCGGCCCGGGCAACGAGGAGGAACGGATCTTCCAGGCAGCGCTCCGGTGCGAGCCCGACCGTCGGGAGGCCTTCGTACAGCAGGCGACCCAGGGGGACGCCGAGCTTCGGGAGGCGGTCGGGATGCTGCTCGCCGGCCATGCGGAAGCCGGGGGTGACCCCGACGATGCGGGCCCGATCCACGGCGGCATTCCCGGTGCGGATCCGGCCTCCACCGCGGAGGAACCGGGCATGCAGATCGGGCACTTCCGGCTGGTGCGGCGCGTTGGCGAGGGAGGCATGGGATCGGTCTGGCAGGCGGAACAGACCGCGCCTGTCTGCCGGACCGTCGCCCTCAAGGTGATCAAGTGGGGCATGGACACGCGCGACGTCGTGCGGCGTTTCCAGCGCGAGCGCCGCACCCTCGCGCTGCTCAACCACCCGAACATCGCCCAGGTCTACGAGGCCGGGTCCACCGCCACCGGACGCCCCTATTTCGCGATGGAGTTCGTCGCGGGTCCACCCATCACCGAGCATTGCCGGAAGGCCGGGCTCGATGTGCCGTCAACGCTGCGGCTGTTCCGGGACGTTTGGTCCGCCATCGAACACGCCCATCAGAAGGGCGTGATCCACCGCGACCTCAAGCCC
>CAZDYB010000016.1:15469-19228 GCA_964509045.1 uncultured Akkermansia sp. | reverse complement strand
TCGACAAGACCATCAAGGTCGCCCACCGGGAGTTCATGTCGGCCAACCTACGGAAACTCAGCCGTCCTCCACCAGCAACTTCGGGCTGCGCGGATCCGGATTAGACATGGAAACCTGGGGTTTCATTATGCAACCCGGAGACGTAAATGTGATCCGCCGTGGGTTCATCTGTCGCCATCAAGGTTTCCGCTGATTTCGCCGAGGCCGCCCGTGCCGCTGCCAACGCTGCCGACCGCTCCCTCACCGGCCAGGTTGAGCACTGGGCCAAACTCGGCCGCTCCATCGAATCCATACTCCCCAACCCCGCCGCCATCGCCCTCAAACAGTCGGGCGGCAACCTCGACGCCATCGAGGACCCCGTCCTCCGGAACCAGGTTCTGGCAGCGCTCGATGCTTTCCGCGAATCATCCCCTTCCATCAGGCGCGCCCGCCTCGACCTGGATCGGGAAACCCGCTACGAGCCCGATCCCTCGCGTCCCAAGGGCCTGATCCGCATCGAACCCGACGGCACCCGCATCCGTGGCACCCGTCAGGGCAAGGCGTTCGTTCCCATAGCCAACTGACGACCCCGCAGCATCCCGCTCCAGCCGGCAAAAGGTTTTCGGTGCAACCGAAACCTATCCTCAAACAGACGCTGCAGACCGCGTGAGGCCTGACCCACCGCTGCTGGTCGTCTTCTGCGACCCCAATGGTGCCGGAAAGTCCACCTTGCAGGGGCGCACCCTGGGTCATCTCCCGTTGCCTTTCGTCAACGCAGATCTCATCGCCGCACGGGAGTTCGGAAACGCCGCAGCAGACCATGCCTACGATGCAGCAAGCCTTGCGGAAGCGGAACGGACCCGCCTCTTCGAGGACCGTGTCTCCTTCAGCTTTGAGACGGTCCTCAGCGATCCGGTCGGGGGGAAGGTCGCGTTCCTCCGCACGGCCCGCGACGCCGGGTATCAAGTCGTGGTCCACTTCGTTGGACTGGATTCATCCGACCGGTCGCGGGCCCGCGTGTTCCAGCGCGTCACCGAGGGCGGCCACGACGTTCCGGACGAAATGCTCGAGGTCCGTTACCCTCGCGTCCTCGCCAACCTCCCCCGCCTACTCGATGTCCCGGACGATCTGGTGATCTACGACAACAGCTCCTCCGAAGACCCCTACCGCCCGCTTGCCCGGCTCCAGCGCGGCCACCTCCTCGAACTTGCCGCCGCCCTGCCCGACTGGATCCACTTCCTGGACCTTCCCGCCCGCCGCCAGTCCAACACCCGCATCCTGCCATGAAGCTCCAACTGAACGACACACACTGGTCCTCCTCGACATCATTCTGAAGGCACCCGGGACCTTGGGCTCCAGGTTTCACGATGGCGCCGGAGGAAAATCGGGGTCCGTATCGGAATCCAAACCGGAACGATGCAGTTGGGAGGGAAGTGGCAGCTCAGCAGATTCTTTCGCAGGCCGAGGAGTGAACGAGGCGTCCCGCAACGCGGGATAACGAGCGAACGACGAAGGCATTGCGGAAGAAGATCCAGCCGGGACGACCGATCCGACTGCATCGTTCCGGCCAAGGGTCTCAACGCCGTTGGCGTTGGAAGCACGACCGCACGGCATGGATTCGCCGGCCCGAGATCCAGGCATTGTGTCAGGAGTGAGGACTGACCCCAACCCGCCCCACCCTTCAACCCCGCATCAACTCCTCGATCGCGTCGGCCTCGATCGGGATGTCCGCCATCAGGTCGACCACGCCCTGGGCGGTGATGAGCACGTCGTTCTCGAGCCGGACCGCCATGTTTTCAGCAGGGATATAGATGGCGGGTTCCACCGTCATGACCCAACCCGGAGCGAACGGTTCGGTCAGGTCGCCCACATCGTGCACATCCAGCCCCAGCGGATGGCCGTTGCCGTGCATGAAGTACCGTTTGACCGCCTTCTGGGCAGGATCATCGACGGTGACCGAGATCTCGGCCCGGGTCAGGAGCCCGAGATCGACGCATTCCCGGGCGATGTGTTCCTCGGCTTCCTCCTGCCACTGACGCCACTTCTTGCCGGGAGTCAGCCCGGCGGTGGAAGCGCGCAGCACCCGCAGGACGGCGTCGTAGACCTGACGCTGACGCGGGGTGAACAGGCCGTTGACCGGGATCGTGCGCGTCATGTCGGCGTTGTAGTTGGCGTACTGCGCCCCGACATCGATCAACAGCAGATCGCCGTCGCGACAGGGTTGGTCATTGTCGATGTAGTGGAGGACGCAGGCATTGGCGCCGGAGGCAATGATCGGGTTGTAGGCGAAGCCGCCGCGGCGCCGGATGAATTCATGGGCGAACTCGGCCTCGACCTCCATCTCGTTCACCCCGGGTTGGACAAACCGCGCCACCCGCTCAAACCCGGCCCGCGTGATCGAACACGCCTCGCCCAACAGCGAGATCTCCGTCGGCGACTTCACCAGGCGCAACCGATGCATCAGTCGGGCCAGCCGATGATAACTGTGAAGCGGATACTGCTCGATGAGGGCATGGACGAATCGCGATTCGCGGGATTGCACCACGATCTCGGCCCGCTTGTGTTCATTCGCGTTCAGATACACATGGCTGGCCTCGCACATCAACCGGTGCAGGATCCGCGGCATCTCCGTCAGCCATTGGATGTTCCGGATCCCCGTCCGGGCTCGGGCTTCGTCCCGGGTCAGCTTGTGCCCCTCCCAGATGGCGATCAGTTCGCTCGTCTCCCGCAGGAAAAGGATCTCCCGCATCCGTTCGTCTTCGGCATCGGGAAACAGCATCAGCACCGATTCCTCCTGCTCCACCCCGCTGAGGTAGAACAGGTCGGAATTCGGGATCAGACGGGTGGTTCCGTCCGAATTGGTCGGTGGAATGTCGTTGGCGTTGACGATGACCAGGCTCCCGGGACGAAGGAGCGGACGCAGCCGCGCACGATTCTCGATGAAGAGCGCGGGATCAATGGGCGCATGACGCATGGCGCCCGGATCCTTGCCCAACCCCGTTCCAAAGGGGAGCAGGGATTCTTCCTCAGACGAGAGGGGGAAGGATGAACAACAAAGGGACAAGGGGTGCAAAGCAGGCAAATGTCCTTCCTGGGCCTCGTTACCGATGCCGCCTTTGCCTTTGTCCCTTCGCCCCTTCGTTGTTCAATTCACCTGCAAGGGGAGGGGATTCACAACAAAGGGACCAAGGGTGCAAAGAAGGCAAATGCCCTTCCATGGCCTTCCCACCTTTCGCCCCTTTGTTGTTCATCCACCCGGCAATCCGCCCCCCTCAAGGCTTCCCTACGGTCCGGTTCCTGCTCACTTTCCCCAGGTTCTCACGCGCACATGAATGCTCCCCAGTCCCGATCCCCGCGGTTGTCCGCCACGGCGATCCTCTTCCTGCTCCTCGCCCCGGTTGCGCGCGCAGCCGAACCCGCCTCACCGGATGCCACCGGGATCCGGATCCTGTCCGAACGGCCCATCCTTGATTTCCAACCGGTCCCTTCCGCCCTCTCCTACTCGATCCTCGGCGGACCCAGCCTCACCCAACCCCTCGCACCCCTGCCCGGTACGCTCCAGGGATTCCTGTGGACCGGATCCGACCCCATCGGACCCGACAACGGATTCTTCCAGGTATCGGCCACTCCGATCCCGGCGAATGACCTCGCCGTGGTCAATCTCCTCAACCGACTCGCCTACGGTCCCACCCCGGACGAACTCGAACGCGCCCGCCAGTTGGGTCCCGACGCCTGGATCCAGGAACAACTCGCACCGGAAGCCATCGCCGAAGATCTCGA
>CAZDYB010000016.1:11916-15369 GCA_964509045.1 uncultured Akkermansia sp. | reverse complement strand
GGATCCGTCGCCCTGCACCTGATTGATACCACCGGCGGGACCACCCGCGCCTCCTCGCTCTACCAGACCATCACCCCTTCCCTTTCCTCCAGTCAGACCTACACCCTCACCTACTGGTATTATACCGCCGCGAGCGACCGCAACCTGACCCTGCGCCTCAGCGGTCGCGGGATCGACAGCGTCGAACGCCTCGACGGCCGGGTCCGTGGCATCAGCACCCACGCCAGTGACCTCCTCAATGGCGTCGGCTCCGTCACCCAACTCCGCTCCTGGCACCTGCTCCGCGCCGTCGAATCCCGGCGCCAACTCAATGAGGTCCTCCGCCAGTTCTGCGAGAACCATTTCGTCACCGAATACACCAAGACCCGCGATTACTTCGATGAGATCGGCTATCCCAATGCCGTCGCAGGTCGTCCCGCCGCCCAGACCGAGTTCATCGAGAACCGCAAATGGCAGCAGGCCCTGCTCAATCCCGGCGTCACCTTCCTCGATCTCCTCCGCATCAGCGCCGAAAGCCCGGCCATGATCGTCTACCTTGATACCGTCAGCTCCCGGGGGGACCGGCGTTCCGACGGCTCCTATCGCGTCGCCAACGAGAACTACGCCCGCGAACTCTGCGAACTGTTCTGCTTCGGCGTCGACAATGGCTATGACCAGGAGGACATCGTCCAGTTGTCCCGGGTCTGGACCGGTTGGAGCGTTCAACTGCGCGCGCCCGGCCAGGAAGGCAATCCGTTCGCCCCACGTTCCACCACCTACAAGGACCCCTCGGTCGTCACCAACCGCAACGCCCTCACCAACCTCGTCGGCACCTGGTCCCTCTGGTACCGCAACACCCGGCACGATCCCCGTTCCAAATACATCTTCTACAACCGCAACCCCAACGGTACCCCCATCACCTCCAGCCCACGCCGCGTACCCGCACGCTTCGGTCCACCCTGGGCCGGCCGACCCTATGGCCTCGCCCTCACCGCCGGTGGCAATGGCACCAATACCCTGGCCGAGGGTTATACCGTCCTCTCCCACATGGCCAACCAGCCCTTCACCCAGGAATTCATCGTGGTGAAGCTCTGCCGCCTCTTCGTCCACGATGACTTCCAGACCGGCTACGATTTCACCGATGACGCCACTTCCCCCGAGGAAGAACTGGTGAAGGCTGCCATGCTCGCCTGGGAAAACCCGCCCGGTGGCGGTCCAAAGGGCCAACTCCGACACGTCCTCCGCGTCATCCTCGATTCCCCCACCTTCCGCTCCACCCTCGCCTCCCAACACAAGGTCCGATCCCCACTCGAATTCGCCGTCGCCGCCGTCCGCGCCCTCCGCGCCCAGTCCGCCGAGGGCATCCCCACCGCCGTCACCGACGGGGTCGGCCTCCAGACCATGCTCAATCGCGCCGGTCGCATGCGCCTGTTCGACCGCGCCGAACCCGATGGCTATCCCGAGTCCGGCCCCTCCTGGATCAGCGCCGGGACATTGGTCGAACGACTCCGGTTCGCCCAGGCCTTCGCCCTGCGACCCACCCTGCGACCCGGCGATGAACTGGATGCCCGGACTTCGTGCGATCCGGTAAACCTGCTCCGCACCAAACGGCCCTCCGCACTTTCCGATGCCGGTGAGGCCGCCGATTACCTCCTCGACCTCCTCTTCCCCGCCGAGGGAGCGGCCAACCTCGCGCCCTATCGCGAACTGGCCATCCGATTCCTCAACACCGGCGACAACGGAACCTCACCCAGCCCCTACGCTTCCCTCGCCGTCGGTTCCACCGCCCATGACCAACGCCTGCGTGGTCTGGTCGCCTTCCTCCTCACCACCCCGCGTTTCCAGGAACAATAGTCGCCCACCCGATCCGCCCATGAACCCTCCCCAGATCCTGACCCGACGCAGCTTCCTCAGCCACTCCGCCGCGCTCGGCCTCGGCACCGCCCTCGCCACCCTCACCGACATCCCCTTCGTCATGCAGCGCGCTCTCGCCGAAGGTGGCATCGGCAAGCCCGGCCCCGATGGCCGCGTCAAGAAGGTCCTCTTCCTCTTCCTGCGCGGAGCCAATGACGGCATCAATGCCGTCATTCCCACCGGCGATTCCGCCTACAACACCACCACCCGCCCCACCCTCCATGTCCCGGCGGATCCAGCCGTCGATTGGCGCTCACGCGGCCCCGCCCATTTCCCCGTCGCCGGCCCCAACACCGGCACCTATCTCCGGCCCGACGGCTCCCCGCTCGGCGCCCTCGCACTCGGCAACCAGTTCGCCACCCTCCATCCCTCCCTCAAGTTCCTCGCCCCCGTCTACAACGCCGGCCACCTCGCCCTCATCCATCGCGTCGGTTACCCCGATCAATCCCGTTCCCATTTCGATTCCCAGAACTATTGGGAGACCGGCAGCCCCCGCGATGACCTCATCAAGGACGGCATCTTCTACCGGGCCATGGTCGAATCCGGCCTCACCTCCTCCAACGCCCTCACCGGCGTTTCCTTCCAGTCCTCCCTGCCCCTCCTCCTCCGCGGCTCCAAGGCCGCCATGACCAACATCAGCAACACCGACCGCTACAACCTGCTCGGCGTCCCCAACACCGCAGCCGGCAACCTCAAGGCCGACCAGTTCCTCGCCGAAGCCGGTCGCGTCAGTGCTCCCGACCGCAAATCCCGCGAATTCCTCAACCTCCAGTACGCCAACGTCCGTCGCACCCTCGATACCTTCGCCTCCATCAACTTCAACCAGGAGTTCCTCGACAACGAGGCAACCGACGGCGACCTGCCCTACAACCTGTTCCCCACCTCCAACAACACCAACGGCGGCTATTCCGCCCGCGGCAACAACGCCGCCAAATACGTCGTTCCCACCAACTCCTACGACTTCTTCCGACAACTCCGCGCCGCAGCCCTCGTCCTCAACAGGACCGATGCCCTCGTCGCCGGAACCCAGATCGATGGTTGGGACACCCATTCCTCCCAGGGCACGCTCGATGGGGATCATCCGGATCTTCTCCGCAGGGTCGGCTGGGCCATCTATGCCCTCCGCAAATACTTCCTCCAGAACCCCGACCAATGCCGCTGGGACGATCTCATCGTCGTCACCCTCTCCGAGTTCGGTCGCACCACCTTCGAAAACGATGACAATGGAACAGACCACGCCGAAGCCTCCGTCATGTTCGTCGCCGGCGGTTCCATCAAGGGCTTCCAACCCGGCGGCCGCTCCGGCGTCTTCGGTTGCAGTCCTTCAGATCCCCTCCCGTGGCAGACCGGCACCTCCGGCTCCATGTTCCAGGCCGAAAACCGCTACCTCAAACGCACCTACGATTACCGGTCCATCCTCGGTCGCATCTTCCGCAATCACCTCGGTTCCACCCCCGAACAACTCCAGCGCATCATCCCCGGCTATGCCCGCCCCGCCGATGCCCTCCTCGCCGGTGGCATCCAGTCCGCCGATGGCGTCCGGATCCAGGGCGAACCCGA
>CAZDYB010000016.1:0-11816 GCA_964509045.1 uncultured Akkermansia sp. | reverse complement strand
CAGGAGCGCGGAATTCATTCCGCACATCAACGGCCTCCAATGAGGTGCCGAATCCAACCGCCGCAGCTCCTTTCGTGATTCAAGAATCCACGAGGCACAGGGATCCGGTGCGGCCGCAAGGAACGAAAGCCAACCAGCCCTGACCACGGCTCCGATCCCGCTTTCGTTTCCTTCGACGTTTGCCCGGCCACCCCCAGTCCATTCGGACGGCTCACCCCGCACTGCACCCCCCATCCACCACCAGGTTCGTCCCCGTGATCCACCGCGCCGCATCCGACAGCAGGAACACACAGGCCTGCGCCACATCCTCCGGCTGACCCGGACCCAACGGATACTGCGCCCTCCGTTCCGCCGCCTGTTCCGCCGTCAACCCCGCCAGATAACCCTCCATCAGCGGCGTCATCACCATCCCCGGCGACACACTGTTCACCGTCACACCCTTCCCCGCCATCTCCACCGCCATCGCACGCACCCCCGCAATCACCGCCCCCTTGCCCGCCGCATACGCCGTCAATCCCGGGCGCCCCACCATCCCCATGATCGAGGCAACCATCACCAGACTCACCCGCCCAGCCGCCCGGTTCTCCCCACGACAGATCCATCGCGCCAACTCAAACCCCGCCACCGCATGGATCGAAAACATCTCCGCATACCCCTCCGCATCCATCCGACCCAATGACCGCGTCATCTGCACTCCCGCCGCATGCACCAGGCCCGACACCGGCCCCAATTCCTCCACCACCCGCCCCACCATCCCCCCCAACTCCCCAAAAGCCGTCAACTCCTGTCGCACCACGCAATGCCGCTCCCCCATCATCCGGCTCCGCGTCTCCTCCAATCGCCCCACGTCACGCCCCACCAACGCCACCGACGCCCCCAGGCGACTGCACAGGATCGCACATTCCCTCCCGATGCCCGATGAGGCGCCGGTGACGAGGATCACCCGGTTTCCCAATTCAATCATGGCGACGTTGTTTCCCCGCCGGAATCTCCCCTGGCTCCCCAACCACAAGGTCTGCGATGCAGGGTCGATTCCCGCCGGCGATGTCCGCTGACCAGACCCGAGTTCAAATCCGGTGTCGAGCCGACGCCCTCCGATCCGCCCCCGGATATGACCGGGCGCCTGTTGATGCTGCCCCCTGACCGGGGCGGCGACGTTCGGTCGCCGGAAGTGCGTCGATCGGATAGGCCGCTGCGGGACGGCAAGAAACTGTCGTTGCGCGTCCATCGGGCTTCCCGGCAGAAGCAGCACCAAGAGGCCCCCGATATGGCATCCGGACACAACTTTTGGTTCCCTCACCCGACACCGGCATGCGAAAGTGCCACACCCTGATGGTACGTATGCGTATCTTTGCCGCCGCTGTTCTCGCCGCCCTTGTGGGCGCCTGTTCGCCTCCTCCCAAGGCCGCGTTCACACCCCCGGCTACCACCCCCGTTCAGGTCAGCCACGCCTCCCTTCGTCCCGTCGAACGTTTCATCACCGTCTCCGGTGCCCTCTTTCCCAAGGAACAATCCCCCGTCAGCGCCCGCGTCCCGGGCCGTCTCCAACGCCTTCCCGCCGATCTCGGCACCTCCGTCCGCACCGGCGACCTCCTCGCAGAGGTCGATCCCCGCGACTTCGAACTCCGCGTCCTCCAGGCCCGTGGCCTTCTCAGCCAGGCCCGCGCCCGACTTGGTCTCCAGCTCGACGGCGAGGACGACCAGGTGAACCTCGACACCACCAGCCTCGTGAAACAGGCCGAAGCCGTCCTCTCCCAGGCACGACGCGAACGCGACCGCATCACCGAACTCTCCAAACAGGGCATCGCCTCCGCCTCCGATCTCGAAGCCACCCACGCCGCCTTCGCCGTCGCCGAAAGCCGGTACTCCGATGCCCTCGAAGAAGCCCGGACCCGCGCCGCCGTCCTCCGCCAACGCCGCGCCGAATACGAACTCGCCCTCCGCCAACTCTCCGACACCCGCATCATCGCCCCCTTCGACGGCATCATCTCCGAACGACGCGCCAGCCTCGGTCAACACGTCGAGATCGGTACCCCCCTGCTCACCCTGGTCCAAGCCGATCCACTCCGGCTCCGCGTCGAGATCCCCGAACGCGACGCTCCCCGCGTCGCCGTCGGTCAACCCGTCCGGGTCCGTCTCACCGGCGACACCAATATCTATCTCGGATCCATCCGTCGCCTCAGTCCGTCCCTCCTCGAAGCCAGCCGCATGCTCGTGGTCGAGGCCGACATTCCCGCCAGCGGTTCCCTGCGTCCCGGCGCGTTCGCCCGGGCGGAGATTGTCGTGGAATCCGCCCGTCCAGTCCTCACGGTGCCCACAGATGCCCTGATGACCTTCGCCGGTGTGGAACGGATCTTTGTCCTCGATTCCGGCAAGGCCTCCGAACGCCGGGTCACCACCGGCGACCGCGGCGACGGCTGGATCGAGATCACCTCCGGGGCCAAGGAAGGCGAACGGGTCATCCGTTCCCCGGGCGGACTCGTGGACGGTCGTCCGGTTCGATTGGAATCCGAGGTGGCCGACGGCGGTTCCCAGCCCTGACGCACGATGCAACGGCTTGCTGATGTCTGCATCCGGAGGCCGATCACGGCCCTCATGCTGATCCTCGCCCTCGTGGTCGTCGGTGCCACCGGCTACACCCGCCTCAACGTCGACCGCTCCCCCTCCGTCGAACTCCCCACCATCTACGTCCGCACCAGCCTCCCCGGTGCCTCGCCCGTCGAAGTCGAATCCCTCGTCACCCAACCCCTCGAGCAGAACCTCAACACCCTCGAAGGCATCAACGAACTCCGGTCCATATCCCTCCTCGGCCGGTCTTTCATCATCCTCACCTTCAACCTCGACCGCGACCCCAATACCGCCGCCGAGGACGTCCGCAGCCGCGTCTCTTCCACCCTCGGCGAACTGCCCTTCGACGCCACCCCGCCCGAGGTCGCCAAGTTCGATGTCGACCAGGCTCCCATCATCTCGCTCGCCATGTCCGGCGACCGACCGGTCCGCGAACTCACCGAACTCGGCGAACGCATCGTCAAACTCGCCCTCGAACGCGCCGAAGGCGTCGGTGAGGTCGAGGTCTTCGGCGGCCTCACCCGCGCCATCAACATCTGGGTCGATGCCGACCGCCTCGCCGCCTACAACCTTCCCATCACCGAGGTGCGCGATGCCATCGCCCGGCAAAACGCCAGCATCCCCGGCGGCAACGTCACCGGGCCCCTCGTCGAAAGCACCCTCCGCACCGTCGGTCGCGTCGCCGATCCACGCGACTTCGAAGACATCGTCATCGCCTCCCGCGAGGGCCGTCCCATCCGGATCCGCGACATCGGGCGCGCCGAGGATGGCACCCTCGAGGAACGCAGCACCGCACGTCTCGACGGAAAACCCTGCATCCAGATGGATGTCCGACGCCAAACCGGCGCCAATACCGTCGCCGTCATCGACGCCATCAAGGCCCGTCTCCCTGAACTCCTCGCCCAGCTTCCCCCCGACATCCGCATCGAGATCATCCGCGACCAGTCCCGCTACATCCACGAAGCCCTCGGCGAAATCCGGCTCCATCTCGTCCTCGGCAGCATCCTCGCCAGCCTCGTCGTCCTCGCCTTCATGCGCAGCTGGCGCGCCACCGTCATCGCCGCCGTCGCCATCCCCGCCTCCGTCATCGCCACCTTCGGCATGATGTGGGCCCTCGATTTCACCCTCAACAGCGTCACCATGCTCGCCCTCGTGCTCATGGTCGGCATCGTCATCGACGACGCCATCGTCGTGCTCGAAAACATCTTCCGTTGGGTGGAGGAAAAGAAGGTGTCCGCCGCCGAAGCCGCCCGCGGCGCCACCGCCGAAATCGGCCTCGCCGTCATGGCCACCACCTTCAGCCTCGTCGTCATCTTCGTCCCCGTCTCCTTCATGTCGTCCATCGCCGGACGCTTCCTCTTCCAGTTCGGCCTCACCTCCGCCGTCGCCGTCCTCGTCAGCCTCCTCGTCAGCTTCACCCTCACCCCCATGATGAGCGCCCGCATGTTCGCCTCAGGCGATCATGGCGCCCTCCCAGGCCACGGTTCCCGCGATGGCTTCTACGGATGGCTCGAAGGGTCCTACCTGCGGCTCCTCTCCTGGTCCATGCGACGACGCCCCTGGATCGCCATCGCCACCGTTCTTGTCCTCCTCTCCTCCTACCCCATCTACGGTGTCGTCAAACAGGAGTTCACCCCAGCCTCCACCGACGAAGGCGAGTTCGAGGTCTCCCTCACCGCCACCGAAGGCACCAGCCTCCCCGCCATGGACGAAGTCGTCCGGATCGCCGAGGACGAAATCCGCAAGGTGCCCTGGGTCCGCACCGTCATCGGCGGGGTCGGCGGAGGCGGAGGCGCCAGCGGCAGCCTCAACCGCGGCCGCTTCTACGTCATCCTCACCCCACACGCCGAACGCGTCTTCTCCTTCTCCCGCCTCCTCAGCCGCAATCCCCTCCGCGCATTCGAAGGCAACGCCTCCCAACGCGAGGTCATGCAGGTCATCCGCAAACGCCTCTCCCACCTCGAAGACAAGGGCGTCCGCATCTCCGTCCGCGGCGGTCAGGGCTCCATCTCCATCGGCGGTCCCGGTTTCGAAGTCGACTTCGCACTCCTCGGCCCCGACCTCGATACCCTCGTCGCCTACGCCGAAAAACTCCGCGACCGCTCCAGCGAACTCGGCCTCATCGATGCCGATACTTCCATCCGCCTCGACAAACCCGAACTGCGCATCGAGATCGACCGCGCCCGCGCCGCCGCCCTCGGCGTCGAAACCTCCGACATCGCCACCGCCCTCCGCATCCTCGTCGGCGGCGATACCCGCGTCTCCCGCTTCCGCGATCCCGACGTCAATGACGACTACGACATCCAACTCCGCCTCGAAGCCGCCGACCGCAGCCGCGGCGAAGACCTCGGCCGCCTCTTTGTCCCGTCCCGCGATGCCGGGCTCATCCGCCTCGACAATGTCGTCGAAATCATTCCCGGCTACACCGCCTCCCGCATCGATCGCCTCGACCGGCAACGCGTCGTCTCGCTCCGCGCCGGCATCGCCCCCGGTTACGCCCTCGCCGACCGCCTCGATGCCCTCCGCGGCGCCGTCGCCGAACTCAATCTCCCCGCCGGCTATTCCTACCGGGTCGCCGGACGCGGTCGGGAACTCGAAAAGACCTTCCGCGAGTTCCTCTGGGCCTTCGCCCTCTCCATCGTGTTCATGTACATGATCCTCGCCGCCCAGTACGAGAGCCTCGTCCATCCCTTCACCATCCTGCTCTCCCTCCCACTCTCCCTGCCCTTCGCCCTCCTCTCCCTCTGGGCCACCGGCAATACCCTCAACCTCTACTCCGCCCTCGGCCTCCTCGTCCTGTTCGGTGTCGTCAAGAAGAACGCCATCCTCCAGATCGATTACATGAACACCCTCCGCCAGCGCGGTCTCCCCAGATCCGAAGCCATCCTCCAGGCCAATCGCGACCGCTTCCGTCCCATCCTCATGACCACCCTCTCCCTCGTCGCCGGCATGCTCCCCCTCGCCATCGGCTCAGGCCCCGGCGCCGAGGAACGCCGCGCCGTCGCCGTCGTCGTCATCGGCGGCCAAACCCTCTGCCTCCTCCTCACCCTCGTCGTCACCCCCGTCGCCTACTCACTCCTCGACGACCTCGGCCAACGCTTCCCCGGAAGGAAGTCGGCCTCGGCATAGGTCCCAGGCATCCCATAAAGTCCCTTCCCTCCCATCCAAAGCCGGGACTTGCAAACAAGTCCTCCTCCGATAGCGTCCCCACTCCATTTCCGGCAATCCTGCCGCTCATTTCATCTTCAGCACGTCTCACGCACTCAGGCTTATGGCAGTCAACGCAAACGATCTCCGCAAGGGCATGGCGATCCTCCACAACTCCGACGTCTGCGTCGTCCTCGAGGTCACCCATCGCACCCCAGGCAACCTCCGCGCCTTCGTCCAGGGCATCCTCCGCTCCATCAAGACCGGCAAGTCCATGGACGTCCGCTTCGCCTCCACCGAGAAGGTCGAAACCGTTCCCCTCAACTCCTACAAGATGGAGTTCTCCTACAAGTCCGGAGACGACTACGTGTTCGTCAATCCAGACACCTTCGAAGAGGTCACCGTCACCCCCGAACTCCTCGGTGATGCCAAGAATTTCCTCGTCGAGAACGGCTCCGTCACCATGACCTTCGTCGAAGACAAGGCCGTCCAGATCGAACTCCCCGCCTCCGTCGTCCTCACCGTTGCCAATGCCCCCGAAGGCATCAAGGGCGACTCCGCCAACAACGTCCAGAAACTCGTCACCCTCGAAACCGGCGTTCAGGTCACCGCTCCCCTCTTCATCAAGACCGGCGAGAAGATCAAGGTCGATACCCGTACCGGGAAGTACATGGAACGAGCCTGATCCCCATCCCTCCCCCCCGGCCGGGCTCAATCCCGCCTCCACCCACGCCCCCGGCCTCCCCGGGGGCGTTTTACTTGCCCCTCCCAACCCCCACCCACCCATGCCCCGCATCACCCACCTCTCCGTCCGCGACATCCGGTTCCCCACCTCTTCCCAACTCGACGGATCCGATGCCATGAATCCGGATCCGGACTATTCCTCCGCCTACGTCGTCCTCCACACCGACACCGGCCTCGAAGGTCACGGATCCGCCTTCACCATCGGTCGTGGCAACGACATCGTCTGCGCCGCCATCCGCGCCCATCAACACCTCGTCGTCGGCCGTTCCCTCGCCGAATTCATCGAGGCTCCCGGCAAATTCTGGCGCTCGCTCACCGCCGATTCCCAACTCCGCTGGATCGGCCCCGACAAGGGCGCCGTCCATCTCGCCCTCGCCGCCATCGTCAATGCCCTCTGGGATCTCTGGGGCAAACACGATGGCCTCCCCGTCTGGCGCCTCGTCTCCTCCCTTTCCCCATCACGCTTCGCCGATTGCATCGATTTCCGTTACCTCTCCGACGCCCTCACCCGCACCGAGGCCATCGATCTCCTCCAATCCCGTTTCGATGGCCGCGCCAGCCGCATCGCCGAACTCGAACGCGATGGTTACCCCGCCTACACCACCAGCGCCGGTTGGCTCGGCTATCCCGACGACAAGATCCGCCGCCTCTGTCGCGAGGCCGTCGCCGAAGGCTGGAATCACATCAAGATCAAGGTCGGACGCGACCTCGCCGATGACCGGCGCCGACTCACCATCATCCGCGAGGAAATCGGTTGGGATCGCCGACTCATGGTCGATGCCAACCAGGTGTGGGATGTCCCCCAGGCGATCGAATGGATGAAGGCCCTGGCCCCGTTCAAACCCTGGTGGATCGAAGAGCCCACCTCGCCCGACGACATCCTCGGTCATGCACGGATTGCCCGGGAATTGAAACCGCTCGGCATCGGCGTCGCCACGGGCGAACACGGCATGAACCGGGTCCTCTTCAAGCAACTGCTCCAGGCCGATGCCATCGCCTTCTGCCAGATCGATTCCTGCCGGCTCGGTGGGGTGAACGAGAACCTCGCCGTCCTGTTGCTCGCCGCGAAGTTCAACATCCCCGTCTGTCCCCATGCCGGCGGTGTCGGTCTCTGCGAGTTCGTCCAACACCTCTCCATGATCGATTACATCTGCGTCAGCGCCTCCCTGGAAAACCGGGTGTGCGAATTCGTCGATCACCTCCACGAACACTTCATCGAACCCTGCCGCATCCGGAATGCCCGCTACCAGGTCCCGCTTCTCCCCGGTTACAGCACCCAGATGCTTGCCCCCTCCCTCGACTCCCACGAGTTCCGCGACCCCACCGCCGTGATCTGACCCCCCCATCCGTACGGGGCGGCGACGTTCGGTCGCCGTTCAGGGGCGGTGACGTTCGGTCGCCGTTGAAAGAGGTTCAGCGTGTCCCACCGAGCTCCCCTTGTTCAACCCGCCGTCGGGCGCAGCACATAGACCGACGGGTAATTGGTCCGCCACGACCGGTCATCCATGCCGTACCCGGTGAACCATTCCCTTCCCTCATATCCGAAGGCCACGTGATCCGGCGTGAACCGGCTCTCCGGAACCAGCCGATGGATCAATACCGCCGTCCGCACCTCCTTCGCTCCCCGCGCCCGACACAACGCCGACAATTCCACCAACGTCCGCCCCGTGTCGCAGATGTCGTCCACCAACAACACCCGGCGTCCCGTCAGGTCCAACTCCAGACCCTCCACCTTCATGCCGGCCGCCAGTTGGCCGTTCACCCCCTTCTCATACCCGTGACACCGACAGAACCCCGCCTCGACCGACACCGGGATCGCCTGCAACAGGTCCGAGAAGAAAAACACCGCGCCCCGAAGGACGCACAACGCCAACATCTGCTGGCCCTCCCGTTCCAATCCCTCCGCCGCCCACGGCGCGATCTCCATCGCCACCCGCTTCACTCCGGCCGCCACCGTCGCCGCCGGATACACCTCGTCGTAATGCCCGGGAACACTTCGCTTCATGTTGGTTTCCATGTCAGACCCCGCCTTCAAATCCATACAACGGGCCGTCCAGACCCTTCCCCGGCCAGTTCACCTGGTCGAGACCGAGCCGCCTCACCCCGTCCGCCAAAGCCGGATTGAAAAGCAGCTCCACCGCCAGGGGCATCGCCGACGGCGGCACCCCCAGCGGAAGATGAAACGGCTTCAGCCCCGCCGATTCCAGCAGGTCCCGCGCCCGGATGGAAAGTGGATCCCCGCCCAGAACCCACACCGGGGCCGGCCGCGCCATCAGTTGCTGGAACGTCCCGTGCACCAACTCCAGCGTCTCCACCAGCCGCGGTGGCGCCACATAGAATCCCTCCACAAACTTCGCCGCCAGGTTCTGTGCGCACCCCACCAATTCCCCCGGCATCACCATCACCCCGCCCTCCCACCCCGCCTCCAACTCCTCCCCCAGGCGATCCCGGATCCGCCCCGGCCAGTCGCCATCAGCCAATCCCCCCAATGCCCCCGCCAACAACGCCCGCTCCTCCAACCTTCCAATCCGACTCCCCGACACCGACCCCACCAGCCTCATCGCCGCCACAAATCCACACGCGGGCCCGATCACCCGCACCAACACCGTGTATTCGTCCTCCACAGGAAACCGCTCCACCCGCACTCCGCCCCGGATCAACGTCCTCAACAACTCCGCTCGCTCCGGTCGCCCCGACCGTTCCTGTCCCGCCTCCGTCGCCGACGTCACCAGCACACATCCGGCAAACGCGCTGGCCTGGGACAACGCCACCCGCGCGTTCGGTGCCAGGCCCTGGCTGAACACCACCAACGTCCGCGCCCGCCGTGCCTCGGTCATCGCGCCCGGATCCGCAAAGCTTCCCAGCGACACAAACTCGGCCGGCACCGACGTGTGCGCGTTCAGCAATCCGACGAGATGACGCGCATGGGCTTCCGAACTTCCCACCCCGGTCGCCACCACCCCTGCCACCGACGGTTCCCACGGATCTCCCAACGGCTCGCTCAGGAACGTCAAAGCCAGTTCCCGCGCCATCGCCACCCGACGCAGCAACAGCCCGTGTCCCCTGGGATCCTCCCCCGCTCCGTCACTCGGAAAGGGTGCTGTCATCGAGGAAGATCCATTTATGCACATCGATCTGATGCGCGTTCATCGCCGTCGCATATTCCTTCTTCTTCACCAGGCTCGACGGCGAGTTCATCACCATCTGGATCTTGCCGGACGGATAATGATGCCGGATCAAGCGCATGATCGCGTCGTAGTCGCGGCTGTCATAACCCACACCCAGCTTCCGATACGCCTCGTCGCTCGTGAACACCATGCCCTGCTCCAGCATCATGCGGTCAGTCGCATGCGCACCGAACCCCGCACCGCGTCCGTCGTAATACAGCAGGAAGATCGCTCCCACCCCGTAATGGACGATGTGCCGCACCGCGCGCGTGAACTTCAGGCGGTTGTCCACGTTCACCAAGGGGAACCGGATGAACAACGACTCGCTCTGGATCCGCACCACCGCCACGTCATAGAGCAACGGCCGGCCATAGGTCAGCACCACCGATTCCTGTCCCGTCACGATGTCGAAATACACATGGACCCGGAACCAGTACGGCGTGGTCAGCAGGTCCACCACCGGTGATCCCGGATTCTCCGCCTTGAACCGGAGGATGCTCGCCGTGTTGATCCGCACCAGCAGCCGGTTCCCACGGATCACATAATAATCCTCCACCAACGGCGCGTCCCCCTGCATGAACTCCTCGATCGGCCGCGTCTGGAACAATCGATGGAACTGGTCCTCACTCAGGATCACCTCGTTGTCGACCGGCTTCACCGGCAGGAAATACGAGGCCGCATAGATGAAGCGCTGCGCCCCCGCCAACGCATGCGGCCGGAATGGCAGCACCGGCTCCGGCGGCAATGCCCGCTTCACATGCGGCGCCGAGGCCTGGGTCAACAAATGTCCCGAGTCCGCCTTCGACGCCAGATACGCCACATTGAACGGCGATGGCTCGAACTCCAACGCCTCCGTCCCCTGCACCTTCAACCCGTGCGACGTCATCGCCGCTGTCTTGTCCGGGTTGTTCGTCAACACGATGAACGGTGCCCGGATCCCCAGCAGATGACAGACATCCGCCACGTCCTCATAGCTCCGGTGATCCTTCTTCAACCCCATCAGCCGATACGCATCAAAGGTCGATATCTGGTCGTGCGACGACTGCACCAGCATCCGGTCCCGCGCCTTGGCCACATAACCAACCCCCCGCCCCTCCTGCATCAGGTAGAACAGGATGCCGTTCCCCTTCCCATGGATCACCTTCAACGCCCCCTCCAACTGCTGCACACAGTCACAGTCGCATCCCCGCAATGTCTCGCTCGTGATGCAGGAGGAATGGATCCGCGTGTACAGCACCGACGCCGTCACGATGTCCCCATGGGCCAACGCAATGACGTAGCCCTTGTGGATCACGTCCTGGAACACGTAGGCGATGAACCGACCCACCTGCGTCTCCACCGTGCATTGCGCCAGGAACAATGTCGTGCCCCGCAACGGCCTGTCCTCATGGCTCGCCGGTCGCAGCACCGCTCCCGCCGGATGCTGCAATTGCTCCACCAACACCCGCAGTTGTTCCGTCAACACCGGTACCGGCCCGGGCCGCTCCACCGATTCCGAAGGCGACGTCATGCTCCTGACCCTGCATGCACATCACGTGCCACCCCATCCCAAACTCCATCCCCTGTGGCCGCCGACGTCAGGAGGCTCCATCCGATCTCCCCACCCGAAATCCGCCCGATTCCATCGCTGGCCCACAGGTTGCTCCAGTCCCTTTTCAAGGAGTGCTTCCCGGCAATTCGGGAAGTCAGACATCCCCCGCAACAGGAACCGTGGTGCTTTTTAGCCTGCCTGCTCAGATGAAAACCAAATTGATCCTGCCCGCGTCCCTGGCTTCCCTGGCGCTGTCCTACTCAGCGTTCGGCCAAGCCACCAACAGCCCCGCCGCCGGTGAAAAACTCGACCGGATCACCATCGAAGGCATCCCCCTCGAAGAACAGGTGGTCCCCACCGTGCGCCCCTTCAACTCCGTCTACGGAAACGACCGGCCCATCCTCGATACCCCGCGCAATGTCACCATCATCTCCCGCGAACAGCTCGACGCCATCAACATCTACGACGTCCGCGACTTCTCGAAGCTGACCTCCAGCTCCTATACCCGGTCGAACTTCGGCGCTCCCACCACTCCCGACATCCGCACCCAGATCGCCGATACCTTCGTCAACGGGATGCGTCTCGGCCTCACCTCCAACGGCAACGGTCTCCCCGTCAATTTCAACTCCGTCGAGTCCGTCAACATCGTCAAGGGCCCA
>CAZDYB010000015.1:17070-19434 GCA_964509045.1 uncultured Akkermansia sp. | reverse complement strand
CAGGAAGTCTGGATCTCTCGTGGTCACTCGGCCAGGCGACGGAGCAGTTCGCGGTGATGGGTGAAGACGTGGGCTGCCGCCTCCTCAAAGCGCCTCTGGCGGTCGGCCTTCTCGATCTGCTCCTGCGAGGCGATGCCACGATCACCGGACACCGCGATGCGGATCGTCCTTTTCGTGGCCTCGGCTTTGTCCTTATCGGCAACGGTTTTCATGGTGTGGATAGACAAGCCCATGTGCGATTTCCGGTCAATCGGGCAAGCCGGATGAAATCGGGTCAGACCCCTGCGACGGCGAGGTTGTGAGTGGTCGGCTGGGGAGGCTGGGCGGCCGGGGGTTCCCCCGTGGTGGCCGGAGCCAGGAACGGTTCGAGTTCCTCGCCCATGCGGACGAGGCGGGCGGAGTTGAAGACGACGATGAGGGAGCCGGCGTTGTGCATGATGGCGGCGACGATGGGGTTGAGGTAGCCCATGGCGGCGGCGAAGAGGCCGCCGATGATGAAGACGACGCCGAAGAGGAAGTTCTGGTTGATGACGGCGCGGGCCATGCGGCTGAGCTTCACGAGGAAGGGGAGGCGGCGCAGGTCGCTGTTCATGAGGGCGATGGTGGCGGAATTGATGGCCACTTCTGAACCGGCGGCGCCCATGGCGATGGAGATGTCGCCGGCGGCGAGGGCGGGGGCGTCATTGACGCCGTCGCCGATGACGGCAACGCGATGGCCGGTGGCCTTGGTGTTGCGGACGAACTCCACCTTGTCCTGGGGGAGGCATTCGGCGACGACCTCGGTGATGCCGATTTCCTGGGCGACGCGTTCGGCGACGGGCCTGCGGTCACCGGAGACCATGGCGACGCGGCGGATGCCGGCTTCGCGGAGTTCCTTGATGGCGCCGGCGGCCTCGGTGCGGGTCTGGTCCTGGAGACCGACCCAGCCGATGCAATGGCCGTCACGGGCGGCGAAGAGGAGGGAGAACCCGGCGGTCTCGTCGAGGTCGACGGACTTGAGGAAATCGCCCTGGACACCGTTGTCGCGGAGGAAGGCGGCGCGACCGACGAGGATGCGCCGGCCCTCGACGATGGCGGAGACGCCCTTGCCGGCGGTTTCGCGGAAGTCGGAGACGGTGGCGAGGGGGACTTCGGCTTCGGTGGCGAGTTGGACGAGGGCCTTGGCGGTGGGGTGATTGGAGAACTGCTCGGCGGAAGCGGAGGCGCGGAGGAGTTCGGCAGGGGTGGCATCGCCGAGGGGATTCAGCCGGGAGACGACGAGCTTGCCGGTGGTGAGGGTGCCGGTCTTGTCGAAGACGAAGGCGGTGATGCGGGCGGCGGCTTCGAGGTCGGCGATGTTCTTGACGAGGATGCCGAGTCGGGCGGCGGCGGACAGGGCGGCGACCATGGCACTGGGGGTGGCGAGGATGAAGGCGCAGGGGCAGGCGACGATGAGGACGGTGATGACGCGGTCCAGGTCGCGGGTGAAGGCCCAGACGAGGGCTGCGATGACCAGGACGAGGGGCGTGTAGTAGCCCATGTACTGGTCGATGATGCGCATGAAGGGGAGCTTGGTCTTTTCGGCGGCGAGGATGAGTTCGCGGACGCGTCCGATGGTGGTGTCCTGGCCGGCCTTGGTGACCTTCACTTCGAGGGCGCCGTTGAGGTTGATGGTGCCGGCGAAGACCTGGTCGCCTGGGCTCTTGTCCACGGGAAGGGATTCGCCGGTGATGTTGGCCTGGTTGATGGAGCCCTGGCCGGAGACGATCTGGCCATCGGCGGCGATGTTGTCGCCGGGACGGATGCGGATGACATCGCCGACGCGGAGTTCGGAGGCGGCGACCTCCTGTTCGCGGCCATCGGTGAGGCGGCGGGCCTTGGTGGGGGTGAGCTTGATGAGGGACTGGATGGAGGCGCGAGCGCCGGCGGCGGTACGGGTCTCGATGATTTCGCCGAGGAGCATGAAGAAGGCGACGATGCCGGCGGTTTTGAAGTCGCCGGTGGCGGCGGAGGCGAGGACGCCGAGGGCGACAAGTTCGTTGATGGACAGGCGGCCGAGCCGGAGGTCCTTGAAGGCGACGACGAGGATGGGCCAGCCGAGAATGATGGCGCCGGCGAGGGCGGACAGTTGGGAGACGGTGGCGCCCTGGGTGAAGAACCAGTCGATGACGAAGGAGTTGGCGATGCAGACGGCGCCGAGGAGGGTCTGCCAGAGCTTCACATTGGTATGTGAATGATCGAGGCCACCGTGGTCATGGGCGCAATCGCAGTCATCGGGCTGCTTCTTGGGATTGTTTTCGACGCTGAGGAGGCTGGTGACTTGCATGGCGTGGGGGGATGGGGTGGGGGGAAGGCTGGGGTGGCGGGGTCAGCGGGCGGGTTCAG
>CAZDYB010000015.1:0-17060 GCA_964509045.1 uncultured Akkermansia sp. | reverse complement strand
GCGGCCCTCGCGGGCCCTGCCCGGGGGGGGGGGGGGGGGGGGGGGGCCCGGGTGGGGGGGGCGGGCACAGCGGGCGGGTTCAGTGGGACGGCGGGGATTGCCCTCGGGTTCGCGGCTGAGGTTGAGACGGAGTTCCTCGATGCCGGCGGGTTGGAAGAACTTGTCCTGGGCATTGGTGAGGACGCGGCCGATGGAGGCGATGCGGAGGCGTTCGCGGAGCAGGGCGGGATTCTTCCTGAACTCGGGCAGTTGCTGTTCGAAGAACTGGGCATCGGCGGAGACGGCCTGCATGAGGGAATTGCTGAGGCCGAGGCCGACATCCCGGGCGCGCTGGGCCTCGCCTTCGGCCTCGCGGGTGACGCGGTCGTATTCGCCCTGGGCTTCGTTGATGCGTTTGGATCGGTCCTGTTCCGCGGCGATGACAGCATCGAAGTAGGTCTTCACGAACAGGGGCGCGGCGACTTCGACATCGAGGGTGTCGAGCGAGACGCCGATCTGATGACGTTCGATGAGTTCGACGGCGCGTTGCCGGATGGAATCGCGGAAGGCGACGCGTTCGCGGTAGAGGGCGTCATCGGCGGAATAGCGGACGGCGGCCCAGTGGATGGAATTGTCGAGGGTGCTTCGGAGCAGGTTGGTGACGTTGGAGAACGAGAAGGCGTAGGCGACGGGGTTGACGATCTTGTATCGGAGGGTGCCGCGGACGTGGAGGATGTTGCCATCGGAGGTGAGGACATGGCCATCGACGCCCGGGGTGAGGGAGGGGTTGCCCTGGGGGATGATGCCTGCGGCTTCCTCCTCGGGGCTGACGGCGTACCAGGCGGCGGTGGAACGGATCACCTTGGACTCGCCGATGGGGATGCGGACGATTTCGTCGATGGGATAGGGAAAGGCCCAGTGGAGGCCCTGACGTTTCACCTGGTCGGATCCGGAACCGACGGGTTTACCGAAGCGGAGGACGACGGCGACCTCGTTGGGATTGACGGTGAAGACGCAGGAGAAGACGAAGGCGGCGGCGAGGACCAGAGCCATGATGCGGACGAGGAGGAGCGAACTGCCGAGGGCCTCATTGAGGGCCTGGCTGGACGCGTCCTCGGACGGCACCGGGGAATTGGTGGGCCGGAGGTTGCCGGAGTTGGGGGCAGGCATGGGAGGGATCAGCGGGTGGCGGGAAGGCGGATGCCCCCGAGGTTGGAGAGGGAGTTGTCCCGCAGCAGGTTGAAGGGCGGGGTGCGGTCATTCAGGATGAGGGTCGTCCGATCCTTGAGCGAGGCTTCGAGGGAGCGGAGGGAGAGCAGGAGGATGGCGAGTTCGGGTTCCTGCTGGAGGACCTGATAGTGGCGGGTGGCTTCGGCTTCGGCGCCGCCGAGGATCTTCTGGGCCTCGTTTTCGGCCCCGGCGATGAGTTCCTTGCGGCGGAGTTCGGCCTCGGAACGGATGCGGTCGGCCTCGGCATTGCCTTCGCCCTGGTACTTCTTCACGAGCTTCTCGCGTTCGCTCTTCATGCGGTCGAAGACCTTGGCGGTCATGGATTCGGGGAGGCCGAGTTCCTTGATGCCGACGATGTCGATGGAGATGCCGTAGGCCTTGAGGGTGGTGGCGACCATGACCTCGCGCATCTCGGCCTCGATGACATCGAAGCGGACCTTGGTGGGGTCTGGGGAGATGAGTTCGGTGAAGTCGTGGTTGCCGATGACGGAGTTCTTGGCATCGCGCACGACGTTCTCGAGGGCCTGTTCGGCCTTGAGGAGATCGTCGTTGAAGGCTTCGAGGAAGCGGCGGGGATCGGCGATGCGCCATCCGACGTAGACGGAGAGGATCGGGGATTTCTTGTCGCGGGTGAACTGCTGTTCGTACTTCCGTTCGAAGGTCTGGATCCGTTTGTCGAACTTGTAGACCTTCTGGATGGGGATGGGGGCGCGGAAGTAGATGCCGGGGTTGGTATGGCTGTTGGCGTAGCGACCGAAGGTGGTGACGACGGCGACCTCGGTCGTGCGCACCTGGAAACAGAACAGCAGGGCGAGGAACAGCAGCAGCAGGGCGGAGCCGATCAACAGGGTCAGGGGATTCTTCTTCATCGGAGGGTGTGGGTCAGCAATGCGGTGAAAGGTGGGGATGGATCACTTGGAATCGGCGGGGCGATTCACGGGATCCAGGGTGAGGTCGAGGATGTCGCGCCGGATCTTTTCGGTGAGATCGATGGAGACGACGTCATGGGTGTTGGTGGGTAGAACGACGTATTTGCGGGTGTTGGCGAGGGCGGTGCGGAGGGTTTCGAGGTAATTGCGGGCGGGGTAGACATCGCGGGCGGCGCGGAAGGCGGTGACCTGATGGTTGAAGCGGGAGGCGCGGCCTTCGGCGTCATTGACCTGGACGGCGGCATCGGCCCTGGCCTGGTTGACGGTGCGTGCGACGGCGGCGCGGGCGGCGGGGAGGAGTTCGTTGGCGTAGCCTTCGGCGGTGAGGATCTTGGATTCCTTTTCCTGTTCGGCGCCGATGACCTGTTCGTAGGAGGCGGCGACGCGGATTTCCTTGTTGCCGATGGGGGGGTGGATGTCCTGGAGACCGATGAAGATGATTTCGGTTCCGAGTTGGGCCTTGATGGACTCGGCCTGGATGCGGCGACGGAGTTCGGAGGCGGCCTCACCGCGGCCGTGGGACATGACGGTATCGACGTCGACGGAGGCGAGGTAACGGACGACTTCGCGATTGGCGATCTGTTCGAGGAGACGGGCGGGTTCGGCGTGGTTGTAGCCCCATTCGAGGAGGTTGGTGACGACGAACTGGACGGGGATGGAGACGGTCAGGAGGTTGGCGGGGACGGTCTGGTCGGAATCGGAGGGGGTGGTGACCTGTTCGCGGGAGGCGACGAGCATGTTGAACTCGACCTTGTAGTGGGCGCGGGTCCACAGGACGGTGTTTTCCTTTTCGAGATCGGGATCGGGGACGAAGCCGACGTTGAAGGACTGGACGGCGCGGGTGTTGTGACGTTCGACGGCATCGATGGGCCAGGGGAGCTTGAGGTGGAGGCCGGGGTCGAGGATGCGGACGTGTCGGCCGAAACGTTCGTGGAGGGCCTGTTCGCCGGGATCGATGACGACAATGGTGGTGGAGAGGAGCAGGGCACCGGCCTGGGCAAGGATGAGCCAGACGACGGCGGATTCGAGGAAGCGATAGAACCAGGTGTCGCTGACCTTGAATCCGAACTGGTAATCGAGGGCCTGGGCGGCCGTGGAGAAGAGTCCGGTGGGTTGGCTGAGGATGCCGACGAGGCGGCTTTCGAAGAGGACCCGTTCCTCACGGCCTCGAACCTTGGGGCGGTAGGCTTCGAAGACGAGGGCGAAGAGGGTTTCGAGGGCAATGAGTCCGAGGATGACGAGTCCAGCGATGGTCACATGGCGATCCCAGCGGGGATAGCCGGCGAAAGTGGCGATGGCGGTGGCCGCGCTGGCGAAGCTGATGAGGCCGCCGAGGACCAGATGGGCGGCACCGGCGCGGAGGAGTCGGATGCCGGCGTAGCGGGCGAGTTTGCCGGAGTAGAGGCCTAGGAGGAGGAGGACAAGGCCGAGCGCGGCGAAGGAGGCGGCGGCGAGGCTGCCGTGTTCGACGTGGGGATTCACCCAGTTGATGATGCGTCCGTAGAACCAGTAGAGGGCGGCGCCCTGGGCGATGAAGAGGAGGACGGTGAAGGTGGGGACGATCCAACGCTCGAAGGAAAGCCGGGCGCGGCGGGCGGGGAAGGCGTCGGCAGCAGATTCGGCGAAGAGGGATGAATCGGCGCGACGCCGGGCGAGTTCCTCCATTTCGAGGCGTTCGGATTCCTCGCGGGCTTCGAGCCGCATCTGGAACCAGGTGACGAGGGCGACGAGACCGCCAAGCAGGAGGAAGACGGCGGTGAGTTCGCCGAGGGTGGAAGCGGCGAGACGTGCGATGCCCTCGGCGATGGCTGCGGCGATGAGGAGGGCGATCCAGTTGATCAGCCCGGTGCGATTGTGGGTTCGATCCATGTTGGGGGGGATGAGGGAAAGATCAGCCGAGTTCGCGGTCTTCGAAGAGGACGAGGGCGACGGAGAGGGTTGCGGTGACGACGGAGGCGGCGTAGCCGGCGGCACGGCCGACGTAGGCCCAGGGGATCCGTCCCTTGTCCTCGAGGGCTTCAGCCAGGTAGAGCTGCTGCCAGTTCGGAGTGAGGTCGTAAAGGAGTTGCGCCCACCATTGGCCGGCCTGGGCGGGTCGGAGGAAAAGGTAATCCGACACCAGGCCGAGGGCGAAGAAGGCTGTGCAGACGGCGAGGGTGGGGATGGTGTCGAGGCGGGTGGAACAGGCGAGGGCGATGGCGGCGATCATGAACAGGGCGAAGAGGATCAGGACCGCGGCGGGGAGGAGACGCCAGTCGGCGGCGGCCATCTCGCCGAAGGCGAGTTGTTTCTGCGTGAAGAGGGTCGTGTAGGCGGCGGCAAGGGTGGTGGCAACGGTGAAGCCGACCACGGCATCGCCCACGAAGGTCCGTCGCAGGAAGAAGTTGAGGAAACCGGCAATGGCATAGCCCCCAAGTGCCGCGCCGTAGTAGACCGCAACGGCCTGGATGTCGGCGGATCCGTAGGCGTCGAAGGCCATCCAGGAGGCGAGCAGGGTGGCGACGAGGTTGGAGGCGGAGAGGAGGGTGAGGGTTCCGGCAAGGCCGGCGTACTTGCCGAGGAGGAAGGTGGCGCGGCCAACGGGTTTGGCGAGGACGGTGAGGGCGGTGCCGGTCCGGATCTCCTGGGCGACGGAGGAGGAAGCGCAGAGGACGGCGCCGAGCAACCCCGAGAGAAGGGTGACGGCGAGGGACATGTCCTTCACCAGCTTGGGATCCTCACCGAGACCGAAATAGGGAACGGAGGCGAGGAACACGATGAAGCATCCGGAGCTCGAGAGCAGGAGCAGGAAAATGGGCTGACGGATCAGCTCCATGAACGCATTGGAGGCAATGGTGACGAATTGTCGCATTCAGCGCGGGATGAACTGTGTGGGCTGGATCATACAGAGGGGAGGAAGCCGGTCAACAGGGTGAGGTCACGGAGAATTGGTGACGGTGAGCCAGTCGGCGACGAGGAGCCGTTCGGCGGAACGGAGGCGGGCCGGATTGAGTGCGCGACCGACGCGGCGTGCGGCCTCGCGTTGGCCGGCCTTGCCGAGGGCGGCGCAATAGACGAGGCGAAGTCGGGTCGGGGGGTTGGTGGAGGCCAGCATGATCGGTTCGGTGAGGGCGAGGGCCTGGTCGGCGTTGTCGTCGCGGAGATGGCTGAGGGCGAGGGAGGCAACCAGGCGCGGGCTGGAGGGATCGGTCTCGAGGAGGGTGAGGATCTGTTGACGGGATTCGGCGATGCGTTGGCCGGTGACGAGGCGCCACCAGGCGCGGTCATTGAGGAGGAACGGGTTCTTGGAATCAAACTGGAGCATCCGTTCGATGGCTTCGAGCAGGGGTCCGACATCATCGACGCGGCTGAGGAGGCGGAAGATCTGGGGACCGGTGGCGGCGGCGTAGCTTGGATTGGAGAGGATGCGTTGGAGGGTTTCGGCGGCGATGCGGGGTTGGTTGAGGGCCTCGGCATACCCGGCGACGAGACGGGCCTGGGCGGGGTCGATGCCGGCGGCATTCGCGGCCGTGTTGAGGTGGACAGCGACCCCTTCTTCGGAGCCATTCCGATGGGCGATGACGGCCCGGTAGACGCTTCGGAGGACCGGGTCGATGGGGAGTTCCTTGTCTTCGACGCAGCGGGTGACTTCGCCCCATTGACCGGTGTTGGCGAAGCCCTGGAGCCGGCGTTGGAGCGCCGGGCCATTGGTCCGGCAGACGGATTCCGGCAACAGATCGAGGGCATTCTGGTTGAGTCCGTACCGGTAAAGCCAGTCGGCCAGCTGGATGTCCTCATCGATGGAGGGTGTGGCGGGCCGACAGGCGAGGGCCTGGGCGGCGAAGGCCTGGGGATCGGGGTCCGGATTGAGTCGGCGTTCGATATCGAGTCGCAGGAGACAACCGGGGAGGCCGGCGACCTCGGGAATGTTGTAGGCAAGGAGGCGGAGTTGGTTGGTGGAAATCCCGGGGCGGCTGGCGAGGGCGGCGATGGATTGGAGTCGATAGGAGTTGGTGCGCAGGGCAAGGCTCCAGAGGACGGTTTCGCCGCGGGCCTGGTTGTCCTTGTCGGGTTGGGCGAGGAGCATCTGTCCGAGGCTGGCCTGGGCCCGGTCATCGCCGGGATAAAGGTCGGCGAGGGTTCGGGCGGCAACGAGGGCGTCGGCGAACCGTTTCTCGAGGACAAAGGTCTGGATGCTGAGTTCGAGGGCTTCGGAGTGGCGTGGGTTTTCCGTGAGGAGTCGGGCGAGGATGGGACGGGCGTCGGCGGGATGATCGAGGGCGAGGAGGGAGCGGGCGTATTCGAGTTGGTCTTCGGAGGTGGCCGTGCCGGTCTCGTGCAGGGCCTGCCAGTACTGAAGGGCGGCAGGATTGCCGACGCGGGAGCAGACGGTGGCAACGGTGCGAAGGACTTCGGGGTCGGTGGGGGCGAGGGACAGGGCGAGGCGGACCTGCCGGCTGACGCCATCCCAGTTCCCGACCTTCATCTCGGCCTGGGCGGCGGCGGCGGCCTTGCGACCGCGACGGAGCTTGTCGGCGCGGTAAATGGGGGGCAGGAGGAACCAGGCGGCGAGGAAGAGGGCGATGAGGATGAGCAAAGCGATGGTGGCCCGACGGGTTGCGTTGGGCATGTACGGCATCTCGACATGGGGAGTCGCCTCGCTCACGAACGGGTAGAAGAAGTGGGAACGCGGGTTCCGACAAGGCTGGAAACAGATGGAAACAGGGGCGGCAGCGCGCAGGCATCCGTCTCGAAGACCGGTTGGGGGTCGGCGGCTGACCAGGTCGGAGTAAGGGCCAAGTGAAATTGGAGCGTTGGTTCGGATCCGCACCGGCAAGGACCACACCGTTGTTTCGGATGTCAGGACTTCCGTGGGCTGAGGTGGAAAGATCGAGAACAGGACTGAGGATTGGGACGTGGTCGCAGTCCCTGGCTGGGATTGGAGCACCCGTGGTGGATTGGAAACGGGGAACGGGATTGACACCGGGGCCATGTCGGCAGGAGGTTTGAAACATGAACGATTCCCCTGCGGTTAATGCGACGTCCCGTCGCGACTTTTTGCGGACGACCGGGACCTTTGCGGCTGCGTCGGCGCTGGCGGGAGTAACGCTTCCGGCGGTGCATGCGGCGGAGAACAACACGGTCCAGGTGGCCCTGGTCGGTGCGGGCGGGCGCGGCACGGGTGCTGCCGCCAACGCGTTGAACGTGAAGAACGGGCCGGTGAAGCTGGTGGCGATGGCCGACGTGTTCGAGAACCGTTTGAAGTCCAGCTTCGAGGGGTTGAAGGGACAGTTTGCCGACAAGATGGATGTGTCGGAGGACCGGAAGTTTGTCGGGTTTGATGCCTACAAGCAGGCGATGGATGCGTTGAAGCCGGGTGATGTGGTCATCCTGGCGACGCCACCGGCCTTCCGTTGGGTGCAGTTCACGTATGCGATCCAGAAGGGATTGAACGTGTTCATGGAGAAGCCCGTGACGGTGGACGGGCCGACCTCGCGTCGGATGTTTGACCTGGCGAAGCAGGCGGATGCCAAGAACCTGAAGGTGGGTGTGGGTCTGATGTGCCGTCATTGCCGGGTGCGACAGGACCTGTTCAAGCGGATCCAGGATGGTCAGGTGGGTGATCTGGTGGCGCTGCGGGCGTACCGGATGCATGGGCCGGTGGGATCGGCATTTTCGGAGCCGCGCAACCCGAACGAGAACGAGACGCTTTATCAGATCCGCCGGTTCCATTCCTTCCTGTGGGCATCGGGTGGGTGTTACAGCGACTTCTACATCCACAACATCGATGAGTCGTGCTGGATGAAGAATGACTGGCCGGTGGAGGCGCAGGCGTCCGGAGGCCGGCATTACCGGGGCGGGAACGTGGACCAGAACTTCGACAACTACTCGGTCGAGTACACGTTCCAGGACGGGGCGAAGCTGTTCTTCTATGGTCGGACGATGCCGGGCGTGCATGACCAGTTCGCGAGCTATGCGCATGGGTCGAAGGGCCTGGCGGTGATTTCCTCCGAGGGGCATTGGCCGTCCAAGGCGCGGATCTACAAGGGACAGAAGATGGTCAACTCCGACATCGTGTGGCGGACACCGCGTGAGGGTCCCGAGTTGGATCCCTATCAGCTGGAGTGGGAAGACCTGCTGGCGGCGATCCGCAACAACACCCCGTACAACGAGGTGGAGCGCGGGGTGAAGGCCAGCCTGGTGACCTCCATGGGTCGCATGGCGGCGCACACGGGTCAGGTGGTCAAGTATGAGGACATCCTGAACTCCGACCACGAGTTCGCGCCGGGCCTCGACAAGATCACGTTGGATTCACCGGCGCCGTTGCTGGCGAATGCCGATGGCAAGTATCCGGTGCCCATGCCGGGCATCACCAAGAAGCGCGAATATTGATCGTGCGGCGGTTTGGCCCTGGCTGAAGGGGATGTTTTGAAGAAGCAAACCGGCTCTCGGATCCGAGAGCCGGTTTTTTGTGGACGGGCACGGCGCGAGGCGCAGATCCCCTGGCGGGCACGGACCTGGGTGGCTGCATTGGCGCCTTGCCACGGCGGGGTGGGGGCCAAGACTGTGGGGGACGCGTGATCCGATTCCTGTTTCAGCTCTGGAAGTTTGTCCGGCCGTATCGAACCCGGCTGGTGCTGGGGGCGGTGTCGGGCGTTGGGTATGGTTTGGTGACGGCGGTGTTCATGAGTGTGGTGAACTTCGTGCCGTCGGTGGTCTTTGCGGAAGTGGGGGACAATCCGTTGGCGGAGAAGCTGGACAAGTTGCCCGGTTGGGTGGCGAAGGCGTTTGATCGTTGGGTGCCGTTGTTCGAGGCGCCGGTGCCGCGGAAGCCGTTGTGGATTGCGATCTCACTGTTGCCGTTGGTGGCCTTGTTCCGGGCGTTGCTGGGGCATGCGAATGTCTACCTGATGAACTGGGTGGGGATCCACGCGGTGACCGACCTGCGGACGCGCCTCTTCAGCCATCTCCAGCACCTCTCGATGGACTTCGCCAACCGGTCACGGACGGGGGAGTTGATCTCGCGGATCTCCAATGACTGCAACGCGCTCCTCACCGTCATCTCCGAGTCCTTCGGGGTCATCATCCGGGATCCGATCACCATCATCGCGCTGCTCACCTGGCTGGTGGTGTTGTATCCGCGGTTGACGGGAGTCTCGCTGCTGGTGTTTCCGCTGTGCGCCATACCGATCGTGATCTTCATGCGGAAGATCCGGAAATCGACCCGGTCGACGCGGGAATTGAACGGGACGTTGACCCAGACGATGACGGAGGCGTTCACGAGTCAGCGCGTGGTGAAGGCGTACAACCTGGAGGAAAAGTTGGTGGGCGAATTCCGGGGGACGGCCAAGGCGATCGCGCGGCAGATGATGCGCGGGATCCAGGCGAAGGATGCGAGCGGCCAGGTGGTGGAGGTGTTCGGAGCGGTGGCGATCGCGTTGGTGTTCGGGTATGTGGCGCAGGGCGGTGAACCGGGGATGTCGCTGCCGGACTTCATCGCGTTCTTCGGATCCATTGTCCTGATCTATCCGGGGTTCAAGGCGCTGACGCGGCTGCACGGGCAACTGGAGCAGGGTCGGGCGGCGAGCGAACACGTGTTCACCCTGCTGGAGCAGGAATCGAGCGTGCGGGATCCGGCCCAGCCGAAGTCGCTGGATGCGCGTGGAGCGGACATCGAGTTCGACGCGGTGACCTTCGGATATGAACGGGAGCCGGTGCTCACGGATTTCAACCTGCGGATCCGGGCGGGAGAGTTTGTGGCGTTGGTGGGGGGATCGGGTTCGGGCAAGACCACGATCACGAGTCTGTTGTTGCGGTTCTACGATCCGGGAATGGGCGCGGTGCGGATTGGGGGCCGCGATGTGCGGGAGGTGACGCAACGGGAGTTGCGGGGCCAGATGGCGGTGGTGACGCAGGAGGTGTTGCTGTTCAACGACACCATCCGGAACAACATCCGGCTGGGGCGACCCGGGGCGACGGATGCCGAGGTGGAGAACGCGGCGCGCCATGCGCATGCGCACGGATTCATCACGGCGCGACCGGAGGGATACGACACGATGGTGGGAGACAAGGGGGCATTGTTGTCGGGGGGACAGAAGCAGCGGTTGGCGATTGCGCGGGCGTTGCTGAGGGATGCGCCGGTGCTGGTGCTGGATGAGGCGACGAGTGCCTTGGATACGGAATCGGAACGGGCGGTGCAGGCGGCGTTGGAAGAGTTGACGAAGGGCCGGACGACCCTGTGCATCGCGCACCGGCTTTCCACGGTGCAGAACGCGGATCGGATCATCGTGATGGATCAGGGTCGGATCGTGGAGGAAGGGCGGCATGGAGAGTTGGTGGCGCGGGGCGGGTATTACGCGCGGTTGGCGGCCTTGCAGAACGGGTGACAAGGCGGGGGGCAGTGCGGATAGTGGGCGCGTGGATTTTCCGGTCACGGACCTCACCGACGCCCTGATGGTCAGCTACCGCCGCCATGGCGGGATCAATCATGTGGATGGCGCCAACCTCCCGTCACGGGGCACGGTGGTGGAGATCACCAATGATCTGCTGCGATTGCTGTTCCCGGGTTTCTTCGATGATCGGGTGGTGCATTCGGCGGAGTTGAAGGCGGAGACGGCGCTGTTGCTGGATTCGGTGGCGGGCCGGTTGGAAGACGAGATCTGCAAGAGTCTCCGCTGTTTCGAATGCCCGGACCCGGCCCTGACCGACCCACGTCGCGCGGCCCATGAGCTCACCCGGAGTTTCCTCCAACGATTGCCGGCGTTGCGGGAGAAGTTGCAGACGGATGTGGATGCGGCGTTCGAAGGGGATCCGGCGGCGCGCAGCCGGGAGGAGATCATCACGGCGTATCCATTCATCGAGGCGATCGCGGTCCAGCGCGCCGCGCATGAACTGCACGAGAGCGGGGTGCCATTGCTGCCGCGCATGATGACCGAGTGGGCGCACAGCCGGACGGGGATCGACATCCATCCTGGGGCGCGGATCGGCAGTCATTTCTTCATCGATCACGGCACGGGAACGGTGATTGGGGAGACGTGTGTGATTGGCAACCGGGTGAAGATCTTTCACGGGGTGACCCTGGGGGCGACGAGTACGTCGGGCGGCCAGGCGTTGCGGGGGAAGAAGCGGCATCCCAGCATTGAGGACAACGTCACGATCTATTCTGGCGCGGTGATCCTGGGCGGGGAGACGGTGATCGGCGCGGGATCGACGATCGGGGGGAATGTGTTCCTGTTGCAGAGTGTGCCGCCGGATTCGGTGGTGGTGAACGAGGAATTGAAGACGCGGGTGATGCCCAAGCGGTCGCGGGCGGCGGTGCTGGATTTCCAGATCTGAACGGGACACGGGCATGGGCATGGAACAGGAATTGAAGATCAGGCCGGGGACGGCGGCGGATGCCGTCGTGATCGCCGGGTACAACCGGGCGTTGGCCCTTGAGACCGAGGGACGCGACCTGGATCCGGACCGGATCGGGCCGGGGGTGCTCGCGGTGCTGACGGATCCGGCGAAGGGCCGGTATCTGGTGGCGGAGAAGGGTGGACGGGTGGTGGGGCAGTTGATGCTGACGTTTGAATGGAGCGATTGGCGCAACGGGATGTTCTGGTGGATCCAGAGTGTCTATGTGGCGTCGGAGGAGCGGGGTTCAGGAGTTTTCAAGGCCTTGTATCGGCAGGTGGAATCGGAGGCGCGCGCGACGCCGGGGGTGTGTGGGATCCGGTTGTACATGGAACATGCGAACGCGCCGGCGCGTGCGGCGTATGTGCGCCTCGGAATGCAACCGGCCGGGTACGAGGTGTTCGAGCGGGACTTCACGCGGGATGAATGAGGGGCTGGATCGGGGGGAGGTTGAATTTCAGGCTGGCGGATGGCGGGGAGATTGGAAGGGTGCGGACCATGAGCAAGGACCCGGAAGAGGAAGTGCTGTGGCAGGGCAGCCCGTCGGCGGCCCAGGATTTCTGGCTCAATCTCAGTTGCCTGCTGATCCTGCCGATCCCCTGGGCGTTGTGGCGCTGGATCCAGCGGCGGAGTCATCGGATCGAGATCACCACCCAGCGGTTGCGGGAGACCAAGGGCATCTTCACCAAGCGCACCGATGAACTGGAGTTGTATCGGGTTCGGGACATCAGCTTTCTGCAACCCTTCATCCTGGGGCTGTTTGGTCGGGGCAATCTCCAACTCACCACCAGCGACGCGACCACACCGGTCGTGGTGTTGCCGTGCATTCCGTCGGATCAGTCGTTGCGGGATCAATTGCGCAAGGCGGTGGAAAGCTGTCGGGACCGGAAGCGCACGCGGGTGGCTGAGTTTGGTGGAGAACTGGATATCGAAGACGGACCGAAGGGGGGCTGAGACGGGGAACGGAGCGGCGACGGTGGGTCGCCGTGAGAAGGGGACGGCGAGTGAACCTCGCCGCTCCGGGGGAAGGCATCGGGGTGCGGAATGAATTCCGCGCTCCTGAGGGGATCGGGCGGCGACAGATATGGGTGGTTGTCTCTCCCGGGCTTCCCGGCTTCCCGGCTGGGTAGACATTCTTGGTGTTGAGGCTTGGGTGGAAAACCGGAACCTCCGTTGGGCTGGATGCGTGGGGATGCGACAGTTGTGGCTTGCGCCCTGCCTGTCCCCAACGGCGCATGAATCTGCCAACCACACCCTATAACGACGTCATTCCGTGGAGCCGGCTGCTTCGGGACATCCACAACCGGCAGGTCATTACGGTCGTGGGACCCGGGTTGAAAGGCCAATGATCGTGGGCGGGCCGCGTTCCATCCGAACATGGAGGTCGATCTGCCCGGCATCCTGCCCGGCACATTTGCGTGCCATGTTCCGGGGGCTCGGGACACCTATCCGGACTTTGCGGTCTGGGACGAGGAGTACCTCGAGTTCCTGTGCGGGTTGTTGGAGGTGCCCCGTGACAACCTCAAGAACCTCTTCGCCCTGCTGCGTAACCGTTTCCTCGACAGCGCGAATTGTCTGATCGCGAGGGTCAATCCATTTGCCAATGGTGCTGGGATCGGACTGCCGTGGTGTCCTTCAGGCACGTTCCTGATGAGGAGCCCAACTCCGGGTTCCTCGATCAGGCCGCGTGCTGCAAGGTGTCGCGGGCAACGGTCGCCAGATGGCCCTGCAGGATATCGCGATGCCGGACGATGCCGGAACGGACCTGTCGGATGCTGGTCTGGCGCTTTTGGGCGGCGGGCAGGGAATCGATCCGGGCGATCACTTGTTCGGCCAGTTCAATGAGGGAACGGGCGGCGTCCGTGAAGGGCAGGTGTGTGCGATCCGACAGATACTGGAGATCGGACCGGGCCTGGCGGAGACAGACGCAGAACTCTTTCAGGGTCTCTTCCTGCAACGGATCCGAGCGCAGTTCCTGAGCGGCAGCCTGAACGGAATCGATGGCCAGCAGGGACGAGTCCAGGGATCGGGAGGGATTGGCTTGGGGGTCTCGGTTTCTTGCCGCGGACATAAAAGACGAAACACATTACCGAGGCAGCAGCAGGAGGCAATGCCTGACTTGCTGCTGCAAACGGCTGATTTCCTCCCGGATGTCGTCGGTGGACAGTTCCCTGCCCGTGGCGAGGCGATTGCGGAGACTGGCGAGTCCCCCTGCCGCGGACTCCATGATCTTGCAGAGTTCGAGGATCGCCAACGTGCCATGGACCGAGGCGAGTCGGGACTGAGCGATGCGGCGAAAGGCGAGGATATCGCTGTAGTAATCCTGGATCGGAAGTTGGATGAGTCGGGCGAGGCGAGGTCCTGCTTCCTGAGGGTTCGAGGTCAGATCGTAGTCGTTGAGATGATCCAGGGTGAACCTGGAAAGGAAACGTTCGAGTGCTTCGAGGACTTCGCGTTTCAGGCCGCAGATCAGTTCGAGACCAAAAGCCTGGCATCGGGAATCGAGGGCCGTTGCAAAACGCCCACTGGTTCCGTCCTGGGTCTGGACCTGGCGGATTCTGGCTTCGAGGTCTTTTCGCACGCGAAGGACATCGCGCTGTTTCCAGCGGACGCCGGAACGACTGGTTGGAGACTTGCGACGCAATGGATCGTATCGGACCGGGACCAAATCCCGAAGGTCGAAGGGCAGCCATTTCGGATCTTCGGGACTCATGATCACCACCGGACGACACCAGGCATGACGGAGGCCGATCTCATAGACGACATTGGCATTGGCGGAGGTGTCAGATCGATCACCGGGAACGTTTTGGTCCAACGCTTCAACAATGGCGACCGCCATCGGATCACGGGCCAAACGCCCGATCATCTCCTCTGGAATCCAACGGTTGTGATCATGCCGATCCATGCGGAGGGCGGAGAGGCCCACCTTGCGACATGCCGGGCGAATGACCTCTTCCAGGAGGTAATCGGCTTTCCATCTGAGAAATGCCCGATCTGAGTTCGAGCGGTCGGCGATGGGGCTGATGACGAAGCAGGCGGGGAGTCTGGGTTCGGACGCAGCGGACCTCGGCATAGGTGATTCCTGATCCACCGCCATTCAAGCAAGCTGGGTCAAGCCCATTCATGCCGGCTGACTTCCTTGAATGGGATGGCACCCGGGTTTCGGCAGTCTGTCTGTCTAGCCCCGCACCAACCTTTCCAGAAGCAGGGTGACCTCTCCGGAAATCTCGGTGGCAACCCTGGAAGATTCGCTGGAGTTCCATCCCATAAGGGAAAAGACCGAATAGATACCGGAACCATACGGGCGATTTCTAATCCCCGCCCTAAGCAGTAATGGTACGGGCTGGTTCCTTGCGACAAAGGTGGCCCTTGAAAGTTTGGAAACCAGATCGCCGGCCCGCTTTTGCACATGACGTTCCCGGGCCTTGCTGGCCTTGACGTGCACTTGCTCCGACCGTGCGAGGATGGACAGTGCCCGGCTGAGTTGCTTGGCTGGCACAGGGATTCCACCCCGCCTCAAGCTGAGCAGGCGTTTGACATCCTTTCGGGCGGACTCCCAGGCTGCCTTGGTCCGCTTGACCTCCTCGCCCGAATTGACGGCGAAGGCGATGGGAAGCTCTTCGGAAAGGCTAGCCACGATCTGCCTTCGGGTGAGGGACCGGAGACGGATGGATTCCCGGACAACAATGGCGGCAGCCTTCCAGTCATCAGGACCCAGATTTGCCCGGATGGCGAAGACAATTCCACGTACGAGTCGTGCCCTTTCGAGTTGGTCGACGAATTCCTTGAGGAATTCCGTTATCCTTCGCCGGGCCGAATCAAGATCCTCCGTGAGGTTTTCGAGTCGGACCGGAAGGTGAATCTTCCTCTGGAGGGTCTCCTTGATTACTTCCTTTCGTCGGTCGAGTCCCTTGGAGGCCTTTCCTGTGGGAAGCAGTTCGTTGGTTTGTATGAGTGTGACGGCACCCACGACATCCTCCACCGGAAGACTGGTTTCGTGGATGAACCTCATCTGCTTCTCCCAAAGCACAGCCAGGTCAGCCTCAAGAACGATGTACTTGTAGGAGCCTGACAAAGGCTGTCCGGTGGGACCTTTGGACGGGCCGAGGACCGCGACGACGCCGTCGCTTCTCCAGACTCCGATGCGGATCCGATCATGAAAATCAGCGCCAGTCTCGGTATCCCTCACGAAGATCAATTCAGGTGCGCCCTGGATCTGTTTCGCAGCTTCCTTGAGAGACTGGAAAACCCAGTCTGAGAATTGGTCGTTTCGGAGGGTCGATATGAAGACTTTTGGCCCGCTTGCCTCTGGGTTTCTGGTTCGGAGTTGGTGCAGCAGACTGGCGAATGCATGCAGTCGCCCGATCCACACGGGCGTATTCCCCTCGAGGCTGGGTGGAGAGGTCAGGTTGAGAAGACTGCTGGCCACCTTTGCAAGGCTCCGGAGGTCCACCCCGTCCTCCATTGCTGGAAAGGCAGGGTTTTGAACCCAGCGACTTAGTGAGTCCCTGGCCCGTTGGACGGATTGGTTCGTGGCTCCATCTCCCGCCCTGAAATCGAGCACTCCGTGATAGTGGTCGGAGATCAGGGTGATACAGTGCCGGGCCATCCGCGCGATCTCGATCTCGTGCGATTTCGACTGATAGATGTCGTTGGCCAGCATCACTGCTTCATTGGAGTCATTGTCATGCGCAGCGGGTGGATGGGATTCAGAACTGGTTGGAAGGAGGCGGAGTTTTGGATCCAGGGAACTTCTTAGGTTCGCTTCCATTTTTTGGATGCGGCCCAATCCCTCGCTGAGTGAAAGGTGATTCTGGATGTCATGAAGGTCTTCACAGGCGTCTTCGAGATATCGGTTCAACACCTGTTCCAGGCAGGGCTGAACAGCCTTCAAGAGCAGGATGGCATCCGATTTCTCGGCCTGAGGATTGGCGGGCCTGGGTTCTCGGTAGCCCTCTTCAACCACAGTTGGAAAGATCGCTATCTCCACGGTGATCGGTTGTCCGGCAAACTGCAGATTGTTGCCCTTCCAGTCCCGATCACGTCTTGCCCCGACGAGGAAGCATGGAACCGGACCGTATTTATGGACTGCCACCCCCTCATGTGGAGGCCGGTGCGCTGGGTTGAGTTGAAGTTCCGTTGCGCGTGCCTTCGCAGCGGCAAAGCGACGGGTCGTCGGAAAGTGTTCCAGGAACCCATTCCAATCCTGATTGAGGGACGGGGGAATATCGATGCTTCGCTCCGATATCAGGAGAACACTTCGGGAAGGGTTGCTGCCATCCAATACATTGTACGTAAGGAAGGCGTCCTTCCAACGTTTGTTGGGACCTTGCCTCACCTTGAAGGCGTACTCCGGTTCGGAGGGTGTGGGCGCTTCAATCTCCCATCCAGAATGGATTTCCGGTGATTGGTTTTGCATGGCTTGCTCCGAAAGCGTGGTTGGGCGTGTTTCGCCAAGTCAAGGTCGTACAGTGCAGTGCTTGTTCCGTAAGCAGGGCCTTTTGTTCTGGAGAGGCAAAATCAAGTAACGGCGGGGTCCTGAAGATT
>CAZDYB010000014.1:17951-19464 GCA_964509045.1 uncultured Akkermansia sp. | reverse complement strand
GGACAATCCCTGCTGCTGGATTCGCTGACCGCCGGCGATGAGCCGTACATGCTGGCTTCGAACCTGCGCGATGTCGTGGTGTTGGTGGACAAGGACCGGGTGAAGGCCGGCCGTTATGCGGTGGAGAAGTTCGGTTGCGACACCCTGTTGCTGGACGATGGCTTCCAGTACTGGCGGTTGCGGGGGCGTCGTACGGACGTGGTGCTGGTGGATTCCCAGCAGCCCTTCGGCAACAGCTTCATGTTGCCCCGGGGAACCCTGCGCGAACCGCCCTCCCACCTGCGTCGCGCCCATGTGATCTTCCTGACCAAGGTCGATCGTTCCACCCCGGAACGATCCCGCGTCATCGACGACCTGCGCGTGCGGGTCAGCCGGTTGAATCCGGCGGCGGACATCATCGAATGCGTCCATCACCCGCTCTATTTCGAGAATGTGTTTGGTGAGGACCGGCATGGGCTGGATCTGTTGAAGGGTCGGAAGATCGCGTCGTTCAGCGGGATCGCCCAACCCGAGAGCTTCGAATCCAAACTGGTCGAGCTCGGTGCCGAGATCGTCCTCGCCCGCCGCTTCGCCGATCATCACCGGTTCAATCAGCAGGAGGTGCTGGACGCCATCAATCGCGCCAAGAAAAGGGGGGCGACCCTGCTGGTCACGACCCAGAAGGACGCGGTGCGCTTTCCCAAGATCGATCGCCGGGATCTGCCCATCTACTTCATGCGGGTGGAGATCCAGATCGTGGCCGGAGCCGAGGGGTTTGAGGAATGTGTCGGCCGGATCTGTTTCCGGTGAGGCCGTGAACGCGGGTTGGGATCAGCAGGGGGCGTCGGTCCTCACTCCCCATCCCTGTCGTCGGGCAAGGCCTTCCGGTCCGGCTTCCCTCCACCGATCCCGTTCAGATCACCTCGACATCCGTCGCCAACATCCGCACCGCCGCGGCCTGGCCGATGAAATCGAGGCGCAACACCACCTCCATCGACTCATCCCGACGTTCGACCACCCCTTCGAGTCCCCGCAGGGGTCCATTGATGATGTTCACCCGCACCCCGGCCACGACGTCGGGGACGGGTCGGATCTCGAGCCCGGCTCTCACGGCGATGAGGATGTCCCCCAATTGACGGTCGAATTCGTCGGCATCGGGAGGGATGAGCACCCGGGCTACATGACGGTTCTGGAGGATCTTTCCGTGGCCGGCCTGGGCCTGTCGCAGGAACACGTAACCGGGGAAGAGAGGTTTCTCGAAGCGCACGGTCTTTCCCCGGTAGCGGTGCACGGTCTGGTAGAGGGGCAGTTCGGCGGGGATCCCCTCGCGTGAAGCCCAGACAATCACCTGTTTCTCGCACCGTGCCAGCGTGTGGATCACGCACCAGGGTTCCTCGGTCGGGGTGCTCAATGGGGAATCACTCATGCCAGTCGCTGTCCGGGTAAAGGCAGACCCCGTGGAAGGCAAGGAGGTTCCCCGATCCGGTCCTGAAATGGACGCATTCCGACCTGGAGCGGCGACAGCCTGTCGCCG
>CAZDYB010000014.1:0-17851 GCA_964509045.1 uncultured Akkermansia sp. | reverse complement strand
ATGCCCAATTGCGGACTTCCGGTTTCCAAGTCGGCCATTTCAGGCTCATCTTTCGCTCATGCCTGTTTCCGCAGAGAGCGTTCCCCTGGCGACGTCGGATCCCGTCAATGCCCGCATCCTGGCGGTGTCTGAGGATCGCATCCAGGGCTATCACCGGGATCCGCTGGGTGAGATTGCGCGGCAGGCTGACCTGCCCCTGGCGACGGTGATCGAACGGCTCCGCGCCCTGCTCGAAGCCGGGGTGATCCGTCGGATCCGACAGACCCTTCTGGCCACCAGCCTGGCGGAGGGAGCGCTTTGTGCGTGGCAGGTGCCGGCGGATCGGCTGGATGCGGCGTTCGACTTCCTCTTCCAACAGGATCCCTTCAGCGGACATGTCGTGATCCGGTCGACGGACGCCGCCACACCGGGTTCCAACTATCGGCTCTGGACCACGCTCAAGGTGCCCCAGGGCTATTCCCTCGCCCGTCATGCCGCGTGGCTGGCGCAGCGGATCGGAGCCGAGCATCACCGGTTGATGCCGGCCAGGAAGCTCTTCGCACTCGGAGTGGGTCATGTCCGGCGTCGTGGCATGGAACCGGGAAGCCGTGCGGATGTCCCTGCGGAGGCTGTGGATGTCCAGGTGGTGCAGCTTTCGGATCTCGAATGGCGGGTGTTGACCGCGTTGAAGCGGGAATTCACCCCGGCCGAACTCATTCCCGATCCGTGGAGTGCCCGGGCGTGCGAGGCAGGGATTTCCATCGACGAGTTCCATCGGGTTGCGGAGAACCTGGTCGAGCGGCAGGTCATCGGACGGTTCAGCACCTTTCTGGAGCATGTGAAGCCGCTTGCCTCAGGCGAACGGGTCACCCGTTTCAACGCCCTGTTCCACTGGGCGGTCCCGCCCGGACGCGAACTCGAAGCCGGGCGCGAGGTGGGGCGGCATCACATCATGACCCACGCCTACTGGCGCGAGGGAGGCCCGGAGTTCCGCAATGTGAACGTCATGGGGGTTGCGCACGGCACCGACAAGGAATCCGTCCTGGCCCACAAGGCGGCCATCGACCAGCACCTGGCCGAACTGGGGATACCGGTGTCGTACACCAACGTCTTCTGGGGCGGGCGCAGCGAGATCAAGCCCAGCGAAATCTCGCCGTTCGCGTATGCCGACTGGTGCCGTTCGGTGGGAGTGGATCCCGAATCGATGCGACAGGCCGTGGGATGAATCCCTGAGGGAGGGATGGGCCAGGGTGGCGGCGGGTGAATCTCGCCGCTCCGGAATGGAGTGCCCCGGGGCTGGTTACCAGGCTCGTTCGATGCTCCGGCGCTTCCACAGGAACTCGAACATGTTCCCTTCGTGCGGTTGGTCCCAGGAGATCTTCATGGTGGATACGGGACCGATGTTGAGCCGTTCGATTTCCGGATAGGCTTCCAGTTCCCGGATGAAGGCCGGGTCCTGGGTGATGGCACTGCACGCGAGGGTGTAGCCGATCCGATGCAGCATCTCGGATTGCGGACAGGTGACCACGCTGGCGTAGGGGCAGAGGAACTCCCGGTTTGCCAACGGATGATCGAAGCTGTCGCATCGGACGATGGTGGGTCGCAGGTAGGTGCCGCCTTCGAACACCACCTTGCGCGGGCCGTTCCGGTAATGCGCCGTCACATCCTCTGCGCCCGCCGTCTTCAATCCCTCCTCCAGTTGGCCCTCGATGAAGTCCGCCATCTTCGGATTGGCGAAGCCGGACAACCGTGCGGCCTCGTCCTCGGGTCGCGTGGGTTGGATCGGGCCGAGCAACCGGGCCAGGGCATCGGCAATCTCCGCCCCGTGTCGTGGCACCACCACCGCCGAGGCATTGATGCACGAACGACCTCCGTTGTCGGAGATCGCGGCCGCAATCACCTCGATGAAATCCGGCCACTGATCGACGACATCCTCTCCGATGAGGAACTTGGACCAACCGGGGCCGTGGACCTGGATGGCGGGGTTGCTGGCGTACTGTTGGGTGGTGGATTTGTCGCCGAAGATCAGGGCGCGGCCGCAGGTGTTGAGGATGGTGGCGGCGCCGTCGTGGTCGGTGGCGTAGAATCCGAACGCCTCGGCGGGAACACCGGCGGCGATGAAGCACTGGATCAGGCGATAGGGGGTCCAGGGTTCCTCCTTGCCGGGCTTGATGACCACCGGGGTCTTGAGGGCCACGGCGGGAAGCCAGAGGGAATTCACGGCGGGAGAATTGCTGGGCATCACCAGGCCCAACGCCACCGAGGTGGGACAGAACGCCAGCTTGGTCCCGAACTGCTCGCCGTATCCGCGGTCGATGATGCCGAAGTCGAGTCCGCGGGACAGGCCGTTGAGGATCTCGTCCAGATGGGTGAGCGCGTAGTGCAGCTTGGTCATGTTGCGCCGGACCATCACATGCGGCAGGCCGCTGGTGAGGCTCAACGTCTCGATGTATTGCTGCGGCGACTGCAGGTGGCCGCGGTCGCCCAGGGGGACGGTCCCGTTCAGGAAGAACTCGCCGGCCTTGGCGGACAACGCCATCAACTCGGCCACCGTGAACCGGTTCAACGCCTCGCGCGACGAACCGATCCTGGCCAGATCGCGTTTGACGATCCCGCCATTGACGGTGGAGACGACGGCGAGCACCTGACCGGATCGATGATCCTTCACCTCCAGTTTTTCGAGGGATTCGTAGGTGCGACCGAGACGGAGGACGGGGATGTGCGGGATGGAGTCGGACATGGTGACAAGCGCGGTTGGGTGAAAAGTGGTACGCCTGCGTACGAATGCCAACCCAAACTTCCATCCATCACCCGCTCCGGGTCATCCTGCTCTCCAGTCATGCAGCCTTTCCATCCGGATCCCATGCCGTGTCCTGTGCCGGATCGTCAGGCGCTCCTGGCCGCTGCCCGTGTTGCGGCTGGGAGCGCCCACGCCCCTTACTCCCGGTTCAGGGTGGGTGCGGTGGTGTTGGCCGGCGATGGCCGGGTGTTCCGAGGATGCAACGTGGAGAACGCGAGTTACGGACTCTCGTTGTGTGCGGAGCGCAGTGCGCTGGCTGCGGCGGTCGCGGCGGGTGCCCGGGGAATCGTGGCGGTGGCGGTGGCGTGTGTGGATGCCGATGCCGGCCTGGGGGTGACGGGACGGACGCCCTGTGGGGCCTGTCGGCAATGGTTGCTGGAACTGGCGCCGGACGCGGTGATCCATCTCGATGGAGTGGAACAGACCTTCACGGCCGGGGAGCTTTTGCCGGACGGCTTCCGGCTGTGACGGGTGGAGGAAGGATCAGGAACCGGATTGGATCCGGGCGGGATCGAACAGGGGGAGGAAGACGAGGAAGGTGGTTCCGTGGCCTTCGAGGGATTGGAACTCAAGGCGGCCCTGATGGAGTTCGACCGAGCGTTTCACGATGAGGAGGCCGAGGCCGGTGCCGGGGGTCTGGCCGACATTGGTGCCGCGATGGAAGGCTTCGAACAGGCGGGCCTGGTCTTCGGCCGGGATTCCAATGCCGGCATCGCGAACTTCGAATCGGGCGAAATGGCCATCGCGGGTCACGGTGAGGTGAACGGTGGCATCGGGCGGGGAGTATTTGATGGCGTTGGAAAGGAGGTTGGCGAAGACGTGGCGCAGCAGGGGTTCGTCGCCGTGGGCGGTACGGAGTTCGCCGACGGTACGGAACTCGACGTCGCAGCGGTGATGGGAGGCGGATTTGGCTTCATCGATGAGCCGTTCCAGGAGGCTGGTGACATCGACGGGTGCGTTGTGGCAGGTGAGTCGGCCGGCCTCGACGCGGCCGAGGACCAGGACCTGTTCCATGAGACCGGACATGCGGCGGGTGGACTGGTAGATGTCTTCGAGGAGTTCGGAGCGTTTCCCCGGGGAGAGGCGGTCGAGATAGTTCCGGAGCAGTTCGACGGCGCTCATGGTGATCCCGAGCGGGGTGCGGAACTCGTGGGAGACCATGGAAACGAACCGGCTCTTGAGTTCGCCCAGGTGCCGTTCGTTGGCGAGCGCGCGTTGCAGTTCCTCCTCGGTATGGCGGAGTTGGATGTTGGCGGCGCTGAGTTCGGCGTTGGCGGACTTCAGTTCGGCGGTGCGTTGGTTCACGCGGGATTCCAGCTCGGTATTGCCCGCCCGCAACCGGTCGCGGATCTCGGAGAGTTCCCGGGCCGCGATGCGTTGTCGTGCGACCTGACCGCGGAGCCAAAGTCCCCAACCGACCAGCACCGTCCCGAGCGACAGGGTCACCATCAGGACATTGCGAACGGTGAAGCGGGACGGTTTGGACACCACCCGGATGTCGGATGGCTCGGCCACGAGCAACCGGAAGGCGCTGGGCTGAAGCCGGGCATCCACCTCGACATTCAATACCCCGGTCAACTCCAGTTCACTCCCCACCTCCAGGGACATCGGCACGGACGTCTCCATCAACACCGTGTAGCCAACGCCCTCCTCCACCATCGTCATCCGCTGCTCGGATCCCGTCCGCAGTTGAAGACTCTCCTCGGCCACGAGAACCCCGCGCATCCGGACCCGCCGTGCATCCGGCGGATCCACCAGAACGTTCGTGGCCGACAACGGAATCACGGGAACCGATCCCCGGTTTCCCGTTCCCCGGATCCGTGCATCCGCCATGCCCGCCGCGGAATCCCCGCGCACCGGATATCCCAGCACCTCGACCTCATCACCCGGCAACAACGAGGCGGAGCGCGGTTCCTCCAGGTACTTGCCGTGGGCATCGATCCGATCCTGGCTGGGAGGCAGGCGCACCGCGACACCGCCGGTCTCGTCCTGCACATAGATGCGTCCGGACGGCGTGCTCAGGGTGACGATGCCGACGACCCGGGTCCGTTGGCCGAAGGAGATCTCGGGATGATATCGGAGGAGGCTGTTGATTTCCTGGGCCGGGCGTTTCCAGGGATCCGGCGGTGAAAGTTCCAGGACCCGGATCTCGTCCAGGGAGACCAGGGCCATGCGGATTCCGATCAGGTGACCGCGTGCATTGACCCGGACCCCGGTGACCCCGGTCAATTCCACCCGGGCATCCAGCAGATGTTCCGGCAATGGCCCGTCCTGTTCGGCGATGTGGAGTTCGAATCGACCGCTGGAATCACCGAAGTGCAGCACCAACCGTCGATACACCTGCGCCATCCACCGCACCGTGGTCGTCACCGTCACCCGCTCGCAATCGAACCGGCCTGTGGCCAGTTCCTCCAGTGTCGTTGGGATTGGAGAGGGTAACGGCGCGGTTCCCACCACGGCGAGCCGGCTCGCCCGGAGTGCCGTGCTGAATCCCGCTTCGGTCCAGCCTTCCACCTCCACCTCGTCCCCGATCCGCACCGCCGGGGCATTGGTGGGTGGATAGACATAACAGGCGCCCGTGCCGTCATGGATGAACAACGACGGCCATTGGTTCTCCGTATAAGTCACCACGGCCCGGATCCGCACCGGATGCCGCCGATTCGCCCCATGCCAGTCGAGCCGTTTCAGCTCGGACAATTGCGTCAGGGTCCGCAACAGCGGCGCTTCATCCGCTTCAGGCCCGGGTCGAAACGCCGCCTGACCCCACGCGGACAGACCCGCCGGACCCAGGCACAGCACCGCCAGCATCAGCCATCGCCAGGAAAGTCCGCGTCGCATCGACATCGTCCTAACCCGTGTGCGGGCTGGAAACACCGCAAATGAGACGGATTTCCTCCGACTTTGGTCGGAGCGGGTGGCCTGCTTCCCCGCGACGCAGACCAAGTCGATGCCGTGGTCCCAGCAAACACTCTTCCCAACCCTCGATCTTCATGTGCGCCCTTTGGGCGCGGTCCCTGGCCGCAACGCGGCATAACGAGCCCTGGGTCGACACCCGCATGAATCCCCGAGCCCTGAAGGGGCGATGCGACCTGTGTCCCGCCCCTTCAGGGCGGTTCGGGACGGAACCGGGAAACCCAGGGCGATGCCCTGAGCTGTCGCATCGGGCCCCTTCGGAACAGCCGACGTCAGGAGGCTTTGACTGGAGTCTCGTGATCTCGACTGCCACTGCCCGGGCTACAGATCCAGGAGATCGATTTCGACTGCACCCTCTTCGATGCGGATGACGGCGACGGAGCGGCGTTCCTCCCCTTTGGCCCGGCCTGCGTAGCCGGGATTCAGGTACACCCGGTTTCCGATCAATTCATGGAAGGGTTTGTGGCTGTGACCAAACACGACCACATCCGGTGAGTGGTGCAGGAACGCCTGTTGCAGGCGTTCAGAAGGCAAATTGGGATCCACGATGTGATGCAGCAGGAACTTGAGGCCGCCCAGTTCCACCACCTCCAACTCCTTGAACTCCGTCCGGGCATCGTCCGTGTTCCCCAGCACCGCCGTCACCGGTGCCAGTTCCTCCAGCTCCATCACGATGGAGGGGAACCCCATGTCACCGGCATGAAAGATGTGATCCACACCCGCGAACAGGTCGCGGACCTTGGGATCCAGATGGCCGTGGGTGTCACTGATCACTCCGATACGCATGGTCTAGCCCCCGGAACAGGCATGGGACTGCAACCGTCCATTGGTTGCGGATCCAGCCCGGAAGGGGTGCCTCACTCCGCCCGATCTCCGGGACTGAAACAAGCCGGAATGTTTCGTTCCGCGGCCGATGCAGCGCGAATGCATGAAGCCTGATCTGGAACGGAACCGGATCGCAGAAAGCTCACACGAAGGCACGAAGACACGAAGGAGACAGGAATGCAGACGCGTTGTGGATCCAGTTGGGTCGGTGCTTCGTAGGTCCCCTTTCGTGTGTTTCGTGAGTTTGGTGGGCAAGACAGGCCCGGGGACCCATCGACCACGAAACACACCATCCATGCACCCCCCGAGCGAGGCTGTTTCGATCTTCCAAATGCATCGCCAGTGCTAGGCCAGCACTTCACGGATCACGTGCCCGTGGACATCCGTCAGGCGCCGGTCCGCACCCTGGTGACGGAAGGTCAACGCTTCGTGGTCCAGGCCAAGCAGGTGCAGCACGGTGGCATGGAAATCATGCGGCGTGACGGCATCCCGCGCCGTCTTCCAGGACCACTCGTCGGATTCCCCATGGGCCACCCCGGGTTTCACCCCGGCGCCGGCCATCCAACCGACGAAAGTCCCGCCATTGTGATCCCGGCCTTCGCTTCCCTGGGAGAAGGGCATGCGACCGAACTCGGTATTCCACAGGACCAGGGTGTCCTCCATCAGGCCGCGCGCCTTCAGGTCCCGCAGCAAGGTCGCCACCGGCAGATCCGTCGCCGCACACATCGGCGGCAACTCCTTCTGGATGTTCGCGTGGTTGTCCCAGTTGCCCGTCGGTCCTCCCGCCCCGCTCCAAACCTGGACAAAGCGCACGCCCCGTTCGACCAACCGCCGTGCCAGCAGGCAACGCCTTCCGAAATCTGCGGTCACCGGATCCTCCAATCCGTACAACCGCCGGGTCAGCCCGGATTCACCCTCCAACGACAGCGCTTCCGGTGCGCTCAACTGCATGCGTGCCGCCAGTTCATACGCCTGGATCCGCGCCTCCAGACGCGTGTCGCCATCGGATCCCGCCAGATGCCGACGATTGATCCGGCCCAGGAGATCGAGCCCGGCCCGATCCGATTCCGGAGTGATGAAGCGGGCCGACGCGGGAGCCCGGAGGTCGGCGATGGGGGTTGGGGCGCCGGCGTGGAGGACGGTGCCCTGATGGCTGACGGGTAGGAATCCGGCGGTGAAGTTGCCGCGACCATTGTAGGGCAGGCCCTTGGCGTCGGGCAGCACCACGAAGGCCGGCAGGTTGTCGCATTCACTTCCCAACGCGTACCCAACCCATGCCCCCAGGCACGGAAAGCCGGGAAGCAGGAACCCGGTGTTCATCAGGTAACTCCCCGGCCCATGCACATGGGTCCGCGATTCCATCGCCATCAGGAACGCGAGGTCATCCACGCAACCCGCCAGATGCGGAAGCACACTGCTGACCCATCGACCCGATTGACCGTGCTGCCGGAACCCGAAGGGTGGACGGAGGATGCGTCCGGGTTCACTGGTCGGCGCCTCGACCCTTTCGCCTCCACCCGGCTTGAACGGTTCACCTGCGTACTTGAACAGCGCGGGCTTGTGATCAAGGAGATCCATCTGGCTCGCCCCGCCGTTCATGAACAGCTGGATGATCCGGCGCACCCGGGGCCGGTGCAGCGGCAGTCGTCCCGGGGTTGCAGCCGTTGTCGCGGCGCGCAGGGGATCGCCACCCAGCAACCCGGCCAGTGCCGCCGCACCCAGTCCCACGCCGCCGCCCAGATGCTGGAGGAAGCCGCGTCGGGAGAGGGCTGATGCCGATGGGTGGAAGTCTTTCATGGGACGGGATCAGTTCACGAAGACGAACTCGTTGCTGTTGAGCAGGAGCCGGCAAAGGTTCGCCAGGCCATGGCTTCGGGCGTACGCCACCAACTCCGAGCGTTCACCCGATTCCGGCAACCGGCCCCACACCATTTCACACGCCCGTTCCACCCGGCTTTCGACCGTCCCGGTTTCCTGTTCCAACCGATGCGCGATGCGCTCGGATTGCACCGCCATCAATGGGTTGTTCCACATCGCCAAGGCCTGCTGGACCGTCACCGTGTTGTTCCGGGTCGGTGTCAGTTGATCGCCCGCCGGACAATCCAACGCCTCGAAGAACGGATCCGGCAGGGTGCGGAACAGGAACCGATGGATGCTCCGGCGATTCCCCGCGGCGGATCCCGGATCGAACACGGTGTAGTCCACCCGGGGCGTGACATGGATCCCGGGCTGGAGACCGAACTGGCGATCTCCCGGACCGCCCATCCGCAGGTCGAGATGTCCGGCCCAGTACAGCAGCGCGTCCCGGACACATTCAGCATCCAGCCGGGTCCGATTCATCCGCGCCAACAGCCGGTTGTCCGGATCCGTGTCATCCTGTCCCGGCGCCAGGACCGCGCGGGCGGTCGATTGCCGATAGGTTGCGCTGGTGACCAGCAACCGATGCAACCGCTTCATGGATCCGTCTGCCTCATCGCGGAACCACACGGCCAGCCAGTCGAGGAGTTCCGGATGCGAAGGCGCACTGCCCATGCGGCCGAAGTCGTTGGGGGTGTCGACCAGACCGCGGCCGAAGTGCTGTTGCCACATCCGGTTGACGATGGAGCGCCACGTCAGCGGATTCGTCCGGTCGGTCAACCAACGCGCCAGGGCAGCGCGGCGTTCGCCTTCGCCCGCCCCTTCCGCCAACTCGAATCGGGCCGGCAACCTGCCCACGCCGCTCAATGTCCCCGGGGTGGCCGGTTCCATCGGTCGGGTGATCTCGCCCCGACGCAACACCCGCACTTCACGCGGTGCCGACAACGGTTTCAACCCGCCGTCCGGTTCGAAATCATGGGCCACTGCATACACCCACGATGGCGGTCCCAGCGCATCCAACTCCTTCCGGATCCGATCGCCGACCACGTGCGCGACGATCTCCAGCGCCTGTGCCGGAGTCCGTTTGGACGGCGGCACGGAAATCAGGTCGTTGATCGCCATCGGCAGCAATTCCTCCGTCAATGGCACGCCGCTGGCCGACAACCGTGCCCGCCCGATCACATGGGCTCCGCCATGGACCTGCCGCAGCGCCACCACCAGGCGGGATCCTGATCCCAGCGCCAGTGGTTCCTTCAATGCATACACCGCCTGATGCGCCTTCCCCACCTCCGGATGGATGCCCCACGCCGTCTTGTCATTGCCATCCACACTGTGGGCGACGGTCCAGTCCGCCTGGTTGAAGTCCGCCCGCGGATCGATCAAGGCCACCTCCCGTCCCTGAACCTGTCCCGGCTCAAACACCTGCACCTGGATCCCGTTCAGGTGGAGATTTCCGTTGTCCGCCCGACCCGGTCCGCGTTGCGGCAACGACTCATGCGGCATCACCTCCAGCCTCAGCACCCGCAACTCCGGCAGGGGTCCGTCGAAGGTGAAGACATACGTGTCCCGCTCTGGTCGCGTCCCACCCGCCAACACCGATCCATCCTCCAGCAGGGTCAACGTCGCGCCTTCCGTCGACACCTGGACCTGCGGCCGCAGGATCGTCCACGACACCCGCCTTCGCTCTGCCGCCGCCTCCCATTGTTCGGATTCCCGCCGCAATTCCTCCGATCCCAGATATTCCTCATCCCGACGTTCCACCTGGAGTTGCCGGCGACGCAGTTCCTGGCGTCGCACATGGATTTCCGGGTCGAAGTCGACCCTGCGGTTGGCCCGTTCCACCCCGGCGAACACTGCCTGCAACGCGTAGTAATCCCGCTGCGGGATGGGATCGAACTTGTGGTCATGGCACCGCGCACAATGAACCGTCGTGCTCGTCACCACGCTCATCACCGTCGTCAACAGGTCGTCCCGATCCAGGTACCGCCCGATCTGCCGATCCAACGTGTCTTCCCGGATGTCCCGCAGTGAACTCTCATCCCAGGGCCCACCCGCCGCGAATCCCAGCGCCACCGTGGCCCACGGATCCGACGGATACAGCACGTCACCCGCCACCTGCTCTTCGATGAACCGTGCGTAGGGCGTGTCCCGGTTGAACGAACGCACCAGGTAATCCCGGTAAGGCCAGGCATGGGTCCGGATCCGATCCTGGTCATGTCCGTGGGTCTCGGCGAAGTGGGCGATGTCCATCCAATGCCGTGCCCAACGTTCACCGTGTTGCGGCGAACCCAGCAACCGGTCCACCACCCGCTCGTAGGCATCCGGAGCGTCATCCGCCAGGAATGCACGGAGCTCATCCTGCGTCGGGGGCAACCCCGTCAGATCGAACGTGACCCGACGCAACAGCGTGGCGCGGTCGGCTTCGGGTGCCGGCTTCAATCCCGCCTCGTCGAGCCGCACCCGGATGAAGGCATCCACCGGGTTCCTGACCGGGGTCGTCACCCGGGGGACCGGCACGGGCTTCAATTCAAGATAGGCCCATGGAACCGGTGCTTCGTCCGACTTCCCCACGACCGCCGCATGCACCGCCAGGCCTGTCAACAGGCACATCAATCGGATGGTTTGAAGCAGTTGCACCATGGGGAATCGCGCAGACGCTATCGTCCCCGCCTGATCCCGCCAATCCACCATTCCACCGGCAACCCATCCGGAACGGCGATCTCCACCCGCCGTCCCTATTCCCTGGAGCGGCGAGTGCCACCCGCCGACTCGATGCCCGACAACGACCGAACGTCGCCGCTCCCATTGCCCCACGGAGCGGCGAGTGTACTCGCCGTCCCATGCCCATTTGACCCATCACCCTCGCCGGAAACGGAACCGGATCACGCCTCCGTTGGCGTCGCGAACAGCCCGCTGAACCACGACCAGGCCGCCCTCAGACCGATGTCGCGCACCTCGCCCACCCGATGCACCGAGGCAAGGCCATCCTCATGGGTGTTGTAGCGCGGGGGAAAATCGAGGATGTCATCCGTATCCTCCCCGCTCACCTCGAGCAGTTCCGGATGCAGGAATCCGCGTCCGATCGCGTGGCGGGCATCGGGCAGGGGAATGGTCCGGGCCGGGAACACGAGGAAGGGCCGATACCGGAAGACCATGGCGCCCGAAGCATCGCGGAACAGCGTGCCGAGGGTGCGGCGCGGGACGTTGGAGACCTTGCGGGCGAGGAAGGCGCGGGTTCCTTCGGCGGAAACCTTGGCGCGGGTCCGGGCGAAGGTCAGGAGATCCCAGGCGAGCACATGGCCATAGACGGCGAGGCGGAAGGCCCAGCCAAAGAAGGGCACGCAGCAGAGGATGATCACGACAGCCCAGATGGCGCCGATGGTGGGACTGAGCAGGGAAGAACCGGCGATGGTGGTGAGGAGGAACAACCGGAAGGATTTCAACGCCGCATCGACGGTGGCGAACGGGCTGATGAGGATGAGGATGTTGATGGCGTGGGAGACGATGAAGACGATGCCGTAGGCGAGGAGGGCGAACGGGACCATGAGGGCGCCCCAGAGTTGATTGGTGTCGATGGCGGCAAATCCGGCGCCGGCGAGGTTGGCCTGGGTGTCGGGTGCGATCGATTGGAACATGTCCAGGGCCATGGGAATGATGGCGCCGGTGGCAATCAGCCCGGAAAGCTTGTTCTCGAACACCTCCACCACGTCGAACGGCTTCTTCAGGGCGGTGGGAATGGCGGGGCCGAGTGCATCCTTGAGGAAGCAGAGACCAACGATGAACAACGCCGGACCCCAGAACCACGGTTGGGCGTACCACGAAAGCCGGGCACGCTGGATCTCGGGCGTCTTGAAGTATTTGACCGCCCCCACGGCTCCCACTCCCAACAGGGGCGAGATGGCGATGCCCGTGACCTGGGAAATGGTTTCGGCGGCGGCGACCCCCGGTGGCTTGATGTCCGCGGCGGAGGCCTTCGGTGCCTGGAAAAGCCCGATGACCAGCAGGAACGACAGCAGGGAAGCGGTGAAAACCCGTTTCATGGCGGGATCAGATTGGTGAGACCGGCCAAGGCTGGGAAGAGGGAATTGGGGAGGGGAATTCCAATCCGTTGAGACTTCAATCCCCTGTGGAGCGGCGAGTGCCACTCGCTGACCCGATGCCCGACAACGATGATCCGTCGCCTCCCGGTGCCTGGCACTGTCGAAGCATTCGTTCTACGCCGCTTTCCGGAGCAATTCTTTCACCACAGAGATCACAGAGGGGGCGGGGCGGGAGATGAACGGACCTGATTACGACCACGACTCTGTGTCCTCTGTGGTGGGTTTCGCACGTGGGAGTTCGCCCCCACCGAGAAACGACGCCCATTCCCCCCGGCTCATAACCCGATCAATGCCCCGGGTTCATTGGCAACCGCCTGTGTCCTTTACGGTCGGCGACCCAACGTCGCCGCTCCGGGTCCCTGCATTTCCGCTCCTCCCTCCAGTCTCGTCACCGGCGTCTGCATCCCCTTATCCTCCTTCCATGTTGCGCAAATTGCTCCACGCGACGCTTTTCGTCGGTTTCCTGATGGGCATGGCTCTTGGAAGTCGCGCCGAGGAAGCCCGGTTGCTTCGGTTTCCCACACTGCACGGCGGTCGCATCACCTTTGGATACGCCGGTGATCTCTACACCGTCCCCGCTTCGGGTGGTGTCGCCCGACGCCTGACCAGCCATGTGGGCTACGAGATGTTCCCGCGGTATTCGCCGGACGGTAAATGGCTCGCCTTCACCGCCCAGTACGATGGCAACACCGAGGTCTATGTCATGGATGCCGAAGGGGGCGAACCCCGGCGCCTTACCTGGACCGCCACCCTGGATCGCGATGAGGTTTCGGATCGGATGGGTCCGAACAACATCGTGATGGGTTGGCGCGATGCGCAGACGGTGGTCTTCCGGACCCGGGCCCGGCAATGGAACCCGTTCAAGGGCGAGCTCTGGCAGGTGAAGGTGGACGGCGGGTCGCCGGAAGTCCTGCCGGTCTCGCGCGGAGCGTGGTGCAGCTTTTCCCCCGATGGCCGTCAGATGATCTACAACCGGGTTTTCCGCGAATTCCGCACCTGGAAACGTTATCGGGGGGGGCAGGCCGATGACCTCTGGTTCCACGACTTCACCACCGGCCTGAGCCGGCCGCTCACCTGGGATCCCGCCCAGGACATCTTTCCCATGTGGCGCGGAGCCCAGGTCTATTTCGTTTCCGAACGGGAAGAGTCGCATCAGGCCAATCTCTGGGTGCAGGACGTGGCCGGGGGTGAAGCACGGCAGGTCACCCGGTTCAATGACTTCGCCGTCAAGTTCCCCACCCTTGGCGACACCGGAATCGTCTTCGAAAACGGCGGCTGGATCCATCGCCTCGACTTCACTTCAGGCGAGGTCTCCCGTGTACCCATTGAAATCCGGGAGGATTCCGCCATCGGCCGCGGTTCACTCCGCGACGTCTCCAGGGAAACCGCCGGATACGACGTGTCGCCCGAGGGCAATCGGATGGTGGTCGCCGCCCGGGGCGATCTCTTCACCCTGCCGGCCCGGAACGGTCCGACCCGTCCCCTCACGCGCACCCCGGGAGTGCATGAACGCGATCCGGCATGGTCCCCCGACGGACGTTGGATCGCCTATGTCAGCGATGCCTCGGGCGAGGACGAGGTGTGGATCCGACCCCAGGACGGCTCGGGCGAAGCGCGTCAGCTGACCCGGGATGCCGATACCTATAAGTACGGGGTGGCCTGGTCGCCCGACTCGTCGAAGCTGGCCTGGTCCGACAAGAAGAACCGGTTGCAGTACGTGGAGGTGACCAATGCCGCGGTGACCCTGGTCGCGCAGTCGGATGCCTGGGAGATCCGCCAGTTCACCTGGTCTCCGGACAGCCGCTGGATCGCCCTGGTGTTGCCGGAACCGCGCCGGTTCGCCCGGATCCAGCTCTATTCCCTGGACTCGACGGAGCTGATCCCGGCCACGGACGGTTGGTTCGATGTCGGTTCACCGGAGTTCAGCAGCGATGGCAAATACCTCTTCTTCACTTCCGAACGCAGCTTCAATCCCACCTATGGCGGCACCGAGTGGAACCATGTCTATACCGACATGGCCCGGATCTATCTGCTGACCCTCGCACGCGATACCAGGTCGCCGCTGGCGCCGAAGTCGGATGAATCGAAGCCGGTCGAACCCAAGGTTGAGACTCCACCTGATGTGAAGGCCGGCGACGCGGCGGCGGCATCGGTCGATGCCCCCAAGCCGGATGGATCAAAGCCCGCGGTCAAGCCGGCGGGAGGGAAGGACGACAGGAAGGTGGTGGTGAAGGTGGATCGTGAAGGTCTCGTGGGCCGGGTGGCCGTGCTGCCTCCCGGTCCGTCGGGTTATGGTGGATTGGTGTCGGCCGGTGACCGGCTTTATTACCGCAAGAAGGGCAAGCTCCACGTCTATGACCTGGACAAGGAGAAGGAGACCGAGGTGGGCGATGTCGAAGGCTATGTGTTGTCGGCGGACCGCAAGAAGATGCTGGTGAAGTCCGGTGGCGGCTTCGCCATCGTCGACGCCCCCACCGCAAAGCTGGATGTGACGGACAAACGCATCAGCCTGGCTGATCTCAAGGTCGCCCTCGATCGAACGGCCGAATGGACCCAGATCTTCACCGAGTCCTGGCGCCAGATGCGCGACTTCTTCTGGGACCCGAAACTGCATCAGGTGGACTGGGCCGCCATGCGTCAGCGCCATGAACCCCTGATCGCCCATGTGCGGCATCGGGCCGACCTCAGCTATGTCATCGGGGAGATGATCGGTGAGCTCAATGCCGGCCATGCCTATGTGGGTGGGGGCGACATGCCCAAGGCGGAACGCATCCCCATGGGACTGTTGGGCGCACAGTTCGAGCGGCAGACCAACGGCGCCTATCGCGTCACCCGGATCCTTCCCGGTCATAATTGGGAACCGCGCTATCGTTCGCCCCTCACCGAGATCGGTGTGGATGTGAAGGTGGGCGACCATATCCTGGCGATCAACGGGCAGGCCCTCGGCGGGTTCCCCGACATCCAGGCCGCCCTGGTCGGGCAGGCAGGCAAACAGGTCCGTCTGCGGGTGAACAGTGAACCCACCGATGCCGGGGCGCGGGATGAGACCGTGATCCCCACCGCGGATGAACAGCCGCTCTACTATCTGGATTGGGTGCTGGGAAACATCGCTGCGGTGGAGAAGGCAACCGATGGACGGGTGGGTTATGTCCATGTGCCGGACATGGGCGTTCCCGGTCTGAATGAGTTCGCGAAGTTCTATTATGCCCAGTTGCACAAGGAGGCGCTCATCGTGGATTGCCGCGGCAATGGCGGCGGCAATGTCTCACCCATGATCATTGAACGGCTCCGACGCGAACCCGCCATGTGGACCGTCGCCCGCAATGGCTCGGTGAACGTCGATCCCTCCGGGCAGGTGCTCGGTCCCAAGGTCCTGTTGCTCGACCAGTTCAGCGCCAGCGACGGCGACATCGTCGCCTACCGATTCCGCAAGCACGGGCTCGGTCCCATCATCGGCCAGCGTTCCTGGGGCGGTGTCGTTGGCATCCGTGGCTCACTCCCCTTCCTCGACGGCGGCTTCCTGAATCGTCCCGAGTTCAGTCGGTTCGATCTCGAAGCCACCGACTGGATCATGGAAGGGACCGGGGTCGAACCCGACATCACCGTGATCAATGATCCTGCCCGGGAATTCGCCGGGATCGATGACCAGTTGCAACGCGCCATCGGTGAGATCCGGCAGAAGATGGCGGCCCAACCGGTTCGCGTCCCGACCCCGCCGGCAGCTCCGGACAAGCGTCGATGATCCCGAGCGACAACCCGGTCCAGATGGATCGGCTGGGTGAACTGGCTGGCCGGATCCGGGAGGAGATCCGGATGGCCGGCGGAGCGGTGCCGTTCAGCCGGTTCATGGAACGGGCGCTCTATGAACCGGGCCTGGGCTATTATGAACAGGCGGTGATCGGACGCGCCGGCGACTTTCATACCAGCGTGTCCGCGGGGCCGTTGTTCGGGGAGTTGCTGGCCTTCCAGGCGCTGCGCTGGCGGGACGAGCTCGATCCTCCCGACCTCCCCCTGACCTGGGTCGAGGCCGGGGCCCATGACGGAGCCTTTGCCGCCGATTTCCTGGGCGCCCTGACGGCTCGGAGGTCGCCGGTCAAGGTCCGCTATGTGATCGTTGAACCGTCGCCCATCCGACGTGGCTGGCAGCGGACCCGATTGAGGGGTTTTGGGGGAATGGTGGAATGGGCGGAAGAAATCCCGGAGGTGACCGGGGTCATCTTCGCGAATGAACTTCTCGATGCCTTCCCGGTGGAACGGCTGGGATGGGATCCGCTGGTGGCGGAATGGTTTCGTTGGGGTGTGATGGATCGGGATGGTCGCTTTGAATGGTGTCGATTGCCGGTGGAAGGCGGGTTGAAGGAGCGGATCCCGGCCTTGCCCATGGAGTTGCTCGGAATGTTGCCCGCCGGTTACACGGTGGAGTTCTCGTCGGGTGCCGAAGCCTGGTGGCGGCTTGCGGCGAAGCGGCTTCGGGCCGGGCGTCTGGTGACCTTCGACTACGGCTTCGGCTCCGAGGAATGGATCCGGCCCGAACGGATCAATGGAACCCTGCGTGGCTATCGGGAACACCGGTTTGTCGACGATGTCCTGGCCAACCCGGGCGGCGCGGATCTCACCGCCCATGTCGATTTCGGGCGGATCCAGGCAATCGGCGAGGAGATGGGCCTCCAGACCGAGCGTTTCACCGGCCAGGACCGTTTCCTGTCACGCCTGATGACGGAGACCCTGGTTCCGGAGGCCGACTTCGGCGAATGGACGGAACAGCGGGTGCGCCAGTTCCAGACCCTGACCCATCCCCAACATCTGGGCCGATCATTCCGGGTTCTGGTCCAGAGCCGGTAACCGGCGGTTCACTTAACCGCAGATCTCGCCGATTCCGCAGATGGAGGGGCTGAGCCACCAGGTCCGACCTGGGTCCGGGCCTCACCTCGCAGGTGCGCGGGCATTCCACTTCAAGTCCCTGTCCATCGTTGTCATACCCGTCATCGGCAGCCTCAACAGCCGTTTCCGGGATCAAACAGTCCCAAAAGGGGCAGCCGCATATCAGCCCCGGGGTGCCACCCCGGTTATAGGACACCGATCACGATGCATTCAGAAGGAACGCCGCATCGGGGTCTGCCCGACCCCGGGATCAAATCGGGAGAAAGCCGATTCGACCCGCTGAATCCCAACGGGATTCCGGCCATAGCCCAGGGTTGCCGAGTCGGCGAGGCCACCCTGGGTCAGACGCCATTAGGTGATACCAACCGCAACGCGGTTGCGCCGAGCTTTGGAATCGACCCACATCCCTGTAATGGGGATGGGACTTTGTGCACTCTGAGGTGGAACGCCGCCAGCTCTCGCAAGGTCCAATAATTCGGACGCTGATCGATTTCCG